>JAXJWW010000043.1:0-51189 GCA_036307825.1 Treponemataceae bacterium
CATTTGGAATTTCATGGAACTCACGAACAATACAAATCTGACAAAGCAAATCTTTTTAGAGCTTTAGATAAATTTAGCCACACAAAAGAATTGATTTCTGGCAAAGTTGAATTTTCACCTTTCGGACTTGTAAATGCTGAAGACCCAAGTAGTCCATATTTTGCACAAGCAACAAAATGCAAAGTTTTCGGATTTTCAGCAGTTGGGTGTGCTGGTAATAAAGGTGATACTCAAGTTGATATTTTTGAAAACGCAAAATCATTTGCAGGATTAATTCAGGCAGTGGATGTAAATTCAACAAAAAGTAATTGTTCTTGTAACTTAATTATTGATACAAAAGAAGATTTTACTACAAATGAAAATCACTTTTTTATCAATTTTACAGGAAGTTTTAATATTTACAATGTACTAACTTCTGCAATGTTGGTTTCAAAATTAACAAAAACTGAATTTGGCAAAGTTTTGGAACAAACAAAAAATCTTGTTGCCGTAAAAGGAAGAATGACATCTGTAAACAAAGGACAAGATTTTGAAGTTATCGTTGATTACGCCCACACACCTTCATCTTTCGAAACAATTTTTCCACCTTTACGAAAACGCTGTAAAGGAAAAATTATCAGTTTGTTTGGAAGTGGTGGCGAACGAGATACAAAAAAACGAAGCGTACAAGGTGAAATTGCGTCAAAATGGTGCGACATTGTAATTCTTGCTGATGAAGACCCACGAGGCGAAGATTCAGTTGAACTTTTAGAAATGATTGCCTCAGGTTGTAAAGATGAAAATGGAAACTTCTTAAAACGAGAAGAAAGACTTTATATCATTCCAGATAGAAAAAAAGCAATTCGAAAAGCTTTTTCCTTGTGTCAAAAAGATGATATTGTGCTCCTTTTAGGAAAAGCCCACGAAAATTCAATTATTTACAAAGATTTTGTTATGCCATACGATGAAATTTCTGAAGCAGAAAAAGCCTTATCAGAAATGGGATACTAAAAATTAAATAAAAAATAGGACGGAAAAGCAAATGAAAATTACAATTTTATATGGTGGAAAATCTGGAGAACACGAAGTTTCTCTTGTTTCAGCAGCTTCAGTTGCAAGAAATATCGATTTATCAAAACATACAGTTGATTTAATCGGAATTACAAAAGAAGGAAAATGGTTTTTCCAAGATTCTTCAGAATTGGAACGAATCAAAAAAGATACAAATGCAAGTTTGCAAATTAAAGAAAAATATCCAGTTGTAATTGTTCCTGGTGGCTCAAAACAAAATGCACTTAAGGTTGAAAATAACGGAAAATATATCAATCTTTATACTGATATTGTTTTTCCTGTTTTGCATGGAACCTTTGGTGAAGACGGAACAATTCAAGGTCTTTTTGAAATGGCTGAACTTCCTTATGTGGGTTGTGGAACAATGGCAAGTTCACTTACAATGGATAAAGAAAAAACAAAACAGATTTGGGAAAGTGCAAATCTTCCTGTAGTTCCATATATTTGCGCAAGAAAATTTGAAGCAGAAACTGAACAAGGTTTATCAGTTTTAGAAGAAAAAAGCAAAAATCAGTTTGGTTATCCAGTTTTTGTTAAACCATGTTGTGCAGGAAGTTCTGTTGGAGCATCAAAAGCCGCGAACAAAGAAGAATTTGAAAAATCTGTAAAAGAAGCATTTTCTTGGGACGACAAAATTCTTATTGAACCTTTTATTAAAGCAAGAGAAATTGAATGTTCAGTTATCGGAAATGAAAAACAAATTTCTTTTATTCCTTGCGAAATTTTGCCAACTCACGAATTTTACGATTACGAAGCAAAATACAAAGATCCAGATGGCGCAAGTTTTTCAATTCCTGCAAACTTAAACGAAGAACAAATTGCTCAAGTAAAATCAATTGCAGAAAAAGCCTATAAAGTTCTTGATGCTTCTGGACTTTCACGAGTTGACTTTTTTATCGACAAAGAAAACGGAAATTTAATGCTCAACGAAATTAACACAATGCCAGGTTTTACACCAATCAGTATGTTTCCTCAAATGTGTAATGCAGGTGGCTTAAAATACGCAGACTTAATCGAAGAACTTATTAAACTTGGAACAAATCGTTTTGAAAAAAAACGAGAACTTCTAACAAGTAGATAATTTTTATGCGGATACATTTTTACAAATTACATCTTGGCGGAAATTCATTTATTCTCATTGATACTGAAAGCAAAAAAGATTTAAAACTTTCAGAATATCCAGAAATTTCTAAATCAATTTGTAATAGAAGATATGGAGTTGGCGCTTCTGGTTGTATCTTCCTTGATGAAAAAAACAATATGCGACTTTATCGTCCAGACGGAACAGAAGCAAGTGATTTTTACGATGCACTTTTTTGTGCTGCCCGATACGCCTTTGATTCTGGAAGAATGAATAAAAATTCTCATGGAGAATACGAAATTCGATTTAATACCTTGAAAGGTGAAAAATTTCTAAAAGTAATTTCTTCACGAGAATTTGAACTTTCACTGGGAAGTCCTTTTTCATTATCTTCAGGAAAAATTATAAATTCTGAAAGTTCTTCTATAATGGAAACAATCGAACTTGAAGGCAAAAAAATCAAAATGGCTGGGATTCATATTTTGTCTGATATTTTGGTTTCAACACCAAAGGCAAATTTTTCTAAACCATTTTTCTTGCTTTACACAAAACTTAGAGAAATTTTCAAACCTCAAAAAATCTATCTTACTTTTTGCCAAGCAATTACAAAAGAAACTTTGTGTATTCGTACAATTAAACGAGGCGAAAATACTTCTTGTGCAAGTGCAGCAGCCGCTTTGATTTCTTCAGTGCTTTCTGGGGTTTCAAATACGGCTGCAGTTTGTATTTTTACAGAAGGAAATAAATCTTTGTTTGAACAACAAAATCTTTTAGCAAAAGACACAGACGATTCTAAAAAAATCACTATTTTGTGGGATACAACAAAAAATTCATTGAGAGCAATCGCTTCTGGTGGTTATCTTTTTGAAGGATATTTTGAATTTTAATTTTCAATTTAGAAAGGGAACAATATGAATCTAGCACATTTTTATTCTGATAAACCGGCTTTTCAAACTCTTGAAGATATAAAAGACAAAAATGTTTTAGTTATGGGATTAGGATTAAATGGCGGTGGCGAAGCAACTGTTCGCTTTTTATTGAAATATGGCGCAAATGTTACAATTACCGATATGAAAACAAAAGAACAACTTGCGTCAACAATTTCTTCCCTTGAAAATGATAATGAACTAGATTGTTCAAAAATAAAATATGTTTTGGGTTGCCATAATATCGAAGATTTTGAAAATGCAGATGTTGTAATAAAAAATCCAGGCGTAAAATATTCTGGAAATAAATATTTGGCAGTAGCAAAGCAAATTGAAACAGACCTTTCAATCTTTTTGCATTTTACAAAAGCGCCAATCATCGCAATAACAGGAAGCAAAGGAAAATCATCAACTGTAAGTGCAATTCATTACGGTTTAACTCAAGCAGGATTTCAAACTTTCTTAGGCGGAAACATAACTGTAAGCCCTCTCACCTTTTTAGACAAAACTTCTGAAAAAACTCCAGTTGTTTTGGAACTTTCAAGTTGGCAATTATCAGATTTACGAGGAAGAAAACTTTTAAAACCTTACATCAGTTTGATAACAAAAATTGTTCCAGACCATCAAAACTGGTACGGAAATATGGAAAGTTATGTTGCTGATAAAAAATTGATTTATGCAGACCAAGACGAATCTTGTTTTTCAATTTTTACTTCCGATGATGAATGGGGCGAAATTTTTGCAAGTGAATCAAAAGCACAAATTTTGCGATATTCAAGTTTTTCAAATACAAATATTGAAGAAAACTCAAAAAATACTTACGGATTTTTAGACAAAAATGATAAAGGCTGGATTCAAAATGAATTAGTTTTGGACGAAACTTTAGTTCCTGGACATCACATGAAAGAAAATTTGCTTAACGCAGGAATTGTTATGTCTTTAATGAAAGTTCCCCAAGAAGAAATTTGTAAAATTCTTTCAACTTACAAAGGAATACATCATCGTCTTGAATATTTTTATGAATGGACAAATTCTAAAAATCAAAAAATCAAATTTTACAATGATTCAGCTGCAACAGTTCCAGAAGCAGCGGCGGCAGCAATTTCTTCTTTTGAAAAAAATGTTTTTGCAATTTGTGGTGGAACAGACAAAGAATTGGATTTTTTACCACTTGTAGAAAATGCTCATAAAGCAACAAAATTATTTTTACTTGCTGGAACAGGAACAGACAAACTTCTTCCAATGTTGAAAGAAAAAAACATTCAGTTTTTTGGACCTTACGGAAGTTTGCAAGATTTGTTAGAAATCGTAAAAAATGAATTGAAGGATTTTGAGCAAGAAAGCGTTGTAGTTTTTTCTCCGGGAGCAACTTCTTTTGGAATGTTCAATAACGAATTTGACCGTGGGGAAAAATACAAAAAAGCAGTTACTCAAAATTTTAACTAAATCTTGAAATAACTGCTTTTCACAAATTTATTTTTTATACAAAGAAGCGTTGCTTGTTTTGCTTGTGTGAATTGGTTTTGAGCCACCTTCTCTGTTTCCAGAAAATCCAGATTTTTTTCGACTACCGGAATTAGATTTATCTTTGCGTTTTCCGTCTTCTCGATAATTACTTCCGTTACCAGATTTTCTATCTGAACTTCTTCTAGAATTTTTGCTTCCTCTTGAAGAATCAGAGAATTTGCCTTTTCGTCCAGATTTTTCACTTTTGTAAATTGCTTGAGATTCTTTGCTATCAATGTGCATTGAAGGTAAAGATTTATCTTTTTTTGCACGAGCAACTAAATCCATTCCTGCTTGATAAGGCAAACTTACTAAAACAAATTTTTCTGACAAATCAATTCTATCAACCATTCTCTGTGGAATTTTTAGCAATTTACTAAAATAATTTGCAATATCTTTTGGAGAATATCCATCCTTTCTTCCCATTTGAACATAAAGACGAATTTGTCTACCTTGATTAAAAACTTTTAACGGAGTAATTTCGCCATATCGTTTTGGATCAAGGGATTTTCCGTAACTTAGAGCTAAAACTTCAGAAAGAACTTCCATTGGATCTCGAGTTTCACACAAAATTTGAGCCATTTTTTCAAAAGTTGCATTTCCTTGTTTTTTTGTAGGCTCAACAGAAACTGTTTCAACTTGATTTTCTGTATCAGAAGAATCTGGATTTTCAGTTTCATTTTCTGGTTTTAAAAATCCTAATTGACTTTGCATTTGCTCAAAAAGTTTTTTCTCTTTGATTTTTAAAACTTCTTTTACTGAAGGAATTTCTTCTTCTGTTAATTTTCCTTTTGTGGATTTAAATGCAGATTGCTTGATAAATTCAAGTTTTCGGCGTTCTTCTGGGCGAACAAAAGTAAAGGCTAAACCTTTTGCACCAGCTCGTCCTGTTCGTCCGATTCGGTGAACATAAGTTGGAACATCAAAAGGAAGAGCATAATTTACAACATGAGTTAAACCTTCGATGTCGATTCCTCGGGCGGCAACATCAGTTGCAACCAAAATTCGAGTTTTTTTATTTCTAAATCGATAAAGAATTTTTTCTCGTTGCGCTTGTGGAATATCGCCATGTAAAGCTGCAACTTCGTAGCCTTTTTCGTCAAGTTGTTTACAAACTGAATCAGCGTCCACCTTTGTTTGTGTAAAAACTAAACCGTAAAAATCAGGTGAAATATCAATCAATCTAACAAGCGCTTCAATTTTTTCATTTTCACGAACAACCCAATATCGTTGCTCTGTTAAAAGAGGTTCTTCTGGGCGTTTTTCTTCTTCGATAACTTCATAATCGCCCATAAACTGAGATGCAATTTTCAAAATTTGTGGTGGCATTGTTGCAGAAAAAAGCAAAATTCGGCTATCAGGATTTGCGTGACCAAAAATTTCTTCAATATCTTCGATAAATCCCATATCAAGCATTTCGTCTGCTTCGTCCAAAATAAAATAACTGATATTTTCAAGTTTGAGAGTTCCCCGTTCAATGTGGTCTTTTACACGACCTGGAGTTCCAACAACAATTTCTACACCTTTTTTAAGATTTCTGATTTGTTCTCCCATTGACTGACCACCATAAACTGAAGCCATTCTAGGAAAGTTATCAGAAGAAAAAGACTGAATTTCTTTACAAACTTGCAAACAAAGTTCTCTCGTAGGAGTTAAAATTAATGCTTGAGGAAAGCCTTTGTCTTCTCTAATTTTTTGTACTAAAGGAAGTCCGAAGGCGGCAGTTTTTCCTGTTCCTGTTCTTGCCTTTGCAATTAAATTTGCGTCCCCTTCTAACAAGCGAGGAATTGCCAAAACCTGAATTGGTGAAGGAACTTCAAATCCTTTTGCTTCAACAGCTTTTAAAGTAAGCTCATCTAAACCAAGGTCTTCAAAAGAGATATTTTCCATTATAATCCTATTTATTTCTTATATTTTTTGAAAGGTTCGCAAATGTATACTTTTTGTGCATTATTTCGCAAAACTTATTATCTACTATATATAATATCAAACTTTTATGCAACTTTATTTCAATTTTTCTTACATTTTTTATTCAAAATTCATTTTTATTTCTATAATAATTATGATGAAAGTATTTAGAATTAACATTTTTTTCTTAGCAACTATTTTTGTTGCATTTTTTTTGGTTTCTTGTTCACAAGAAGAAAAATTTTATGTGAATTTAGAAAGTGCCTTTGCTGAAGTTTTATCCAGAGAAAATTCTGATTTAATTCCAGAGCAAAGTGGAATTATCATTTACTTTGACGAAAACTTTGTGTTACAAAAGACGGAGTTTACTTCAGAATTAAAAGAATTTGAAATAATTTTTCAAAAAGGAAATATAATTCCCATTCTAATTGAATTTAACACAAATTCTTTAGAAAAAATTTACGCAGGAAAACTTTATCCCATAACTGAAGAATTTTCTGTGCATTCTGCCTTTTGCAGTTTTATTTACCAAAAACTTTTACGCTGTAGCAATCAAAATTGTAAAACTTCAAATGATTTTTGCAAATATTTTAACTGGAAAAAGTTTTACCAAAGCACTTTGAAATTTGAAAATCCCTTTTTGCTAAATTCAGATTTAATTTGTAACGATATTGCAACAAATCAGTTTTCTGCATATTCGCTAAAATTGACTGAATAAATTACTTGCAACAATAACAAAGCAACTGTAAACTATATATAATGAAAAGATTTTGTTATTGTTGCCAATTTATTTTATTTATATTATTTTTATCTTTTTTTTCTTGCACACCAAAAGATTCTTCTAATTTCTCAGATGCAATTGTTGAATCTCAAATGCCAGAAATAAAAACAATTTCTAAAAAAACTCACAAGTGGTATTATTTTACCTACGAAGGATTTAAACAAACTTCTGGCCCGCAAAATACACCTCAAGTTTTACTAAAACCTTGGACAGAAGCAATTAGAATTTCAAGTGGAATTACAATTTCAAACGAAGGATTTTTAACAGTAAATAAACTTGGACTTTTAAGTTGCGAACCACAAGATGAAGTTCAAGCAAAATTAGCTGTGAATAATCAATTTTTTGCAGATTTAACAGTGGATAATATCACAAGTGTAGACGGATTCCCGGTTTTTCATGTTTATAAAAATCCAGAATTTAATACAACTGATTCTGAAAATACAAACCATCCATTTTTAGTTCAATATCATCCTGAAAGTTCAGTTTTTATGCCTTTGCTTTACACAGAAGATTTAGATTTTTCTAAAGGAATTGAAGTTTCTGATGTGATTTACAAAGATTCAGAATGGGCAATCACATTAAAATCAGCAGATAATACAAGGAAAGATTTTGAATATCTCACTTTTTCTTCCTACGAATCCTTGATAACAACAGAACCTAATAAACGAAAGGATATTATCAATACTACTGAAATTTCAGAAGGCGAATATCGAACAAAAATTTTACCTAAAAATTTTGCTCAAGCACCACAAAGAATAAAATCACTTTTATCACGATTACCAAATAATTTTGAATATTACATCGATATTTTTGAACCTAATTCTGGAATGCAAACAAGTTACATCAAAAAAGCAAGTGGAAAAGCAGAAAATTCAGTATTGATGGATGCGCAAGTTATTTTAAATGATACATTTTCACTTGCGGTTTTTACAGATGGTACAAGTTTTTTTGAAGGCGCAATTCAAGATAAATATGTTATCAATAATGGAAATCCTGTTGCATTTAGACTTCCAAAACTTCCTATGGGATTTTCCTACAGTACAATTATTGTAGAAAATAATATTTTGTATGTAGCTTGGGAAGAAAAACTTTTCTACGAAATCGGTAGAACAGGATTTTTAACCGTAGATTTAGAAAAAGTATTTTATTAAGAGAAATTTAACTAGCAAAGGGAAGAAGTTTTACATGGCAAATATAGATATTTACAAACAATACTTTGAAGCAGATTGCGTTTTCAATAATGTAGAACGAAAAGGCGTTGTTGTATGGCTAAATGCAGAAAGTAATTGTGAAAATATTCGATACGAAGTTGGTGTGTCATTCTTTCCTCATAGAGATACAGAAGATTTTGCAGTAAATTACGATGCTTGTAGCCAAAAAGAGTTGGTGAACACAAAAGGTCGCCGCTCTAAAAAACGAGACGCAGAAAGCCTTTCGCAAATTCAAAACACAGCAAACCAACTTGCTGAATCTTTGAAAGCAAAAATCTTTTGGGATAAGCCTCTTACCCAAGCTCAATACGGATAAAGTCCATTTTTTATCTCAAAAGGACAAATAGTACTTTAAGAAAATTTTAATCCAAATTATCAAAAAAAGGTTTGTAAACTTGAAGTTTACAAACCTTTTTTCATTTATCCATTAATTTCAAGTTTATCTGTTAGATATTTAAATTTACCGATATTGTATGGAAGTTTCATTCCTTCATTTTTCTTATAACTAATTGCTTCTACAGGGCAGTTCCCGATACAAGCCATACAATGTGTACAATTTTGGTTCCAAGTTGGTTTTTTGTTCACCATTTTGATATTATTCAATGGACAAAGTTTTTCGCATTTTCCACATCCGATACAATTATCCTTAGCGTAAAAATCTTTATCTTTAAATTGTAATTTACACCAAATTGGATTAAAAGGAACTGTTACAAGAGTTTCCCATAACTGAACATTTCGTGCTTTTAAATTTCCATTTGCTTTGATTATTTCAGTTATACTTGCTAATTGGGCATAAGCCTTTTCAAGTCTTTCTTCAACTGCTTCTTTTGGTAACATTGGATAATGATCATTTATTACATAGTTTCTTGGCATTGTAATTTCTGCATGACCTTTGTAAATCATATTTTTCTTTCTAATTATTTTTTCTGCCAATTTACCAGAGATACCAGCATATCCACCACTTGTGAACACAAAATAAACTTCTTTGTTTCCATCAAGTGCTGTCTTTTTCAAAAACTTTGCCATAAATCTAGGCATTTCACAAACATACACCGGCGCACAAATTACATAAGGCTTATCTGAAGTCAGTGCTTCTGTATTATTTGCTTTAACTCTGTCTAAAATATTAAGACTCTCATCATTTAATCTAACCGCTAACTGTTTTGCAATATACTCAGTATTTCCAGTAGCTGAAAAATATAAAACCATAGTTTTAATCCCCTAATATAATTATAATTTATTTTATTATTTAATGTTTTTTTTGAATATTATACCGAAATCAAAACTTAAACAAGTAATTTTCTCGCCTAAAGACAATAAAGTGTGCAAAGCCACAATGCGTGCAGAAGGCAATACTACAAATGAACTGTCTGAAACATTTGTCATACAGAACTTGATTTCAGCATCTACAATAAATATTGAGAAAAGATTCCGAAACAAGTTCGGAATGACACTTTAATTCATTCTTGTTTGACAGTCTGCCTGGAAAAATACGTAACCGTTCACAACCAGCTCAATCTCTCACCAAAAGACAATAAATTCCGCAAAGCCCCAATGCGTACAGAAGAAAATACTTACTATTTTTTATATAGTAAATCAATGCAAAAAGGCGTAGCCAAAACTGCCCCACCGCAAGTTTTGTGAAACAAAACTTGATTGAAAACCGAAGGTTTTCTAAAAGCCTTGCAAGCGAAGCGCAGCACTAGCGAGTTGTGGCAATTTCAGGCGAGAGCCTTTTTCTCGCCCAAAGACAATAAAGTTCGCAAAGCCACAATGCGACAGAAGAAAATACTTACAATATTTTGCTATTAACAAATCAGTGCAAAAAGGCGTAGCCTAAAATTGAAACACACCTGCATTGACGACTGAAAGGAGGAACCGCAGGTCGTGGAGCAATTTTGGGCGAAAGCCTTCTCTTTCACAAAAAGACAATAAAGTGTGCAAAGCCCCAATGCGTGCAGAAAAAAATACTTACAAATTATTTATAACAAATCAGTGCAAAAAGGCGTAGCCCAAAATTGACTCACACCTGCATTGACGAACGAAGTGAGGAACCGCAGGTCGTGGAGCAATTTTGGGCGAAAGCCTTTTTGGTCTAAATTTACTAAACAACTAAATTATAGTATTTTCTTCTGATTCAATTCACTTTGCAAAATTTATTTCTGCAATATGAATTCCACTCGTCTATTTTTCCAACTAACATTTCTGTCTGTAGAAGGAGCAACAGGATATCGACCACCTTTACCTTCTGTGGATAGGCGACTTTCGTTTACACCGTATTTTACAAGACGAGATTTTACATATTCAGCTCTATCTTTTGATAAAGGCACAAGCGGAATATTTGGTTGACCATTTAACACAGTTGCAGTTTCTTCTTCTTCTGTGTTAGAAAGATTATTTGCATGACCTTCAATTACAACATTGTAGTCTCTAAATTTATTCAAAATATCAGCAACCCGCTGTAAAACTCGTTCGTTGTTTGTAATTACATCGGCAGAAAGACCATGAACTGCATCTTTATCCTTTCCAACAAAATCTGCTTTATCGGCACGGAAAATGATAGAAGGAATTTGCATTTTCAAAACATCCCCTACTCTAATTACAAGAACATCAACAGCGATAAAACCTTCAACCTTTGATGTCATTCCTAAAGTATCAGTTGCTGTAAATACATAAGGATAATCAGTAGCAGATTGTACAAGTTCACCTGAATTACTATAACCATCCCAAATTAAGCGTTCTGTAATTGTAGAAGTTCCGCTACGTTTCCAGAAACTTCCACTTCCCTGAGGATTTTTAATTTCAAAAGACCAAGATGATAAAGGAACTGAACTTTCACCTTTCAATTTGATATATAAATCATCGTCTAATCCATCGTTATCAGGACTAAAATATTTTGGCGCAGTTTGTACAGTTAAACTTGGAGGAGTAATGCTACAAACAAAAGATGAAGTTGTAACAGAAACAGAATCACCTTTTACATATTCTAAATTCAACTGAGCTACAAAATTTCCTTCTACAACAGCCCCTACAGGAACTGGAACAGTTACATCAGAAATTTTAATTGAATAACCTTCTTGGTTTACTTTTCCGTCCCAATTGATTACAGAAGGCAAATCTTTTGAATCCTTTGTTGACCAAGAAGCAGCAATTTTTCCACTTCCATCTAAAATAGAAACTTTCCAAGTTTCAATTCCATCTTTTGGAGTTGCGTTTATGCTAAGTTTTTGTAAATCTTTTGTGCCATCTCCGTTTGGTGAAAAAGCATCTAAGTCAGCTGTAAAATATGCTTTTGTAACTCTTGTGTCTAAAACGATATTTTCAATTTTTTTAGCAACCTTATTTCCAGCTTTATCTGTACAAGAAATGTCAAATTGATAAGTTCCATCTTTTACAAGATTTCCTTCTTCATCACTTCCGTCCCAATCAAAAGAAGTTGCTTTACCTTGCCAAGCTAAATTTTTAACAACATCATTTTTATTAGATTTGATAGAACCTTGCCACAAATCCTCTAAAGAAGTTTCTAATTCAACTTTAAGAATATCTTTTTTTCCGTCTTCATTTGGAGAGAAAGTAAGATAAGGTAAAGACAAAGAATCAATTTTTGGATAAACAGTATCAAGTTCAAAACTTTGAGTTGAAGCTAAGGCTTCGCTTCCGTTTTTAGAAATTGTTTGTAAAATTGCTGAATAATTTCCATCTGGACAGCGTTCTCCTTCATCAGAAAGTCCGTTCCATTTGAAACTTGCAGGAAGATTTTTTGTATCATACCACATTCTTACAACATTTCCTGTTGAATCTAAAACAGATAAAGAATATCTATCAATTCCACTTGTATTTTTAATAATTGGAGTAAATTCAATTACATCTTTTACACCGTCCCCGTTTGGAGAAAATGCAATATCATTTGTTTTTAAAATGATTTCTGTTTTTTGAGTATCAAGTTCAAAGCCATTTTCAGTTTTATATTCACCAATATTTCCTGCTGAATCAGTTGCTGAAAGTACATAATAGTAAAATCCGTCTGTTGCAAGATTTCCTTTATCGTCAATTCCGTTCCAGGAAATTTGTTCTGGTGGAATTCCGCCAAAAGACCAAGTTTTTACAGAATTTCCGTATTGGTCAACAACTGATGCGTTCCAAAGTTTTTCTGAAGATGCAGTTTGTACAAAAGTAATTGTATCTTTATTTCCATCTCCGTCGGGAGAAAGTACATCACTTTCGGCATATAAAGAAGCACGAGGCGCAAGATTATCAATAATGATATTTCTACTCATTCTTGGCTCTTGTCCATTGTTAAAAATTGCACTAAAAGCTAATTGATATTCTCCATCAAAAAGAAAATAACCTTTGTCATCTTTTCCATCATATTCAATAGAAGAAATTTCATTGTTAATGAATTTTTCTTTGTCTAATTCTATTGTTCTATAGATTTTTCCAGTTTTATCAAGAATTTCAATTTTTGTTCTCATCAAGCCAGAAGTATTTTGAACAGAAGGAAAAACTGAAATTATATCTTTTACATTATCATTATTTGGTGAAAAAGGACTTCCTTGAATTGAAAGATTTACAGAACGAGGAATTGCATCGTAAATAATGTTTGAAACAACCGCTTTTTGAGAAGTATTTCCAGCTTTATCTGTACAAGTAACCTCGTAAATATAAACACCTTCAGAAACTGCACTTAGATTATCATTTTCGCCTTCCCAAGAAATATTTTTTGGAGAAGAATTTTGCCAAGAATAATTGCGAACGATATTTCCAGAAATATCTGAAATTTTTGCTGTCCATAAATCTTCTTCAGAACCAGTTTGTTTAATATTGATAGTTGGCTTTAATCCTGCTCCAAAGATTTTTTCGCTTTCCTTTGGTTGAATTAAATCAATTTGAGGAGGCGTATTATCAACTACAACAGAATAAGTTTTTGTTCGGCTTTCATTGTCGTTATCATCTTTTGCACTAAGATAATAAAAATATGTTCCGTCAGGAGCAATTTCTCCAGAATCAAAAACACCGTTCCATCTAACTTCGGAAGGAACTTCAACTCCAGATTTTGGCGCAAAAGTTTTTCCTAAGTTATCAAAAAAGCCTTTAAAACCTTCCCCTGAAAAAAGATTTTTAAAAACATCAGTTGCTGTATCTGCTCTTTTGTGTTTATTTCCGATTGTGCGCAAAATGTTTCCGTTTTTATCGGTAACAACAAAAGACCATTCGCTGATGTAGCGCTTATCTTTTATGTCCAAAGGAACAACAAGTTCATCTTGAACTCCGTCATTGTTTGGTGAAATATAATCTGTTCTTGAAGAAACATTATTTTCTATACTTTCTTGTGCAACCACAAAAGAAATTGATAAACAAAAAATTAAAAGTGATAAAATTAGTTTTTTTGTAAATTTCATTTTAATCCTCTCAGTTTTCTTCCCATAAAGTAATTTCTGGAGCAACTGTATCTTTTTGACCAAGTTTTAATGTAACTCCACCAGAAGCTAAATGTAAATCATCTTTGAAATATTGATAAGCAGTAGCAACTTCTGCTTCACTTTTTTGCCAACCTTTTTTAGCCAAGAAGGAATCTTCTGACCCTGAAAAATTAAACTTAAAACTGATTCCAGCAGTTGGCAACAAAGCAGTTTTTTCTGCCAAAATTTCTTTTAAATCGGCTTTCCAACCAGTAGAAATTCTAATTACATCTGCAATCATAAATTCTAAACCTGCATTAAACACAACATTTTGAAAAGTAGGAAAAGCAAAATCTAAAGACATTCCACCAGAAAAATTCTTTACATCAAATAAATTTCCAGCAACTCCCACTCTTGGAGTAAATGGCATTGGATAATCAGAAATTGTTTCTCCGTTTAAAGCAAGAATTTCTTTTTCATAAGATTTTCCTAGCCCCGTAACAGAAACAGCCCAACGAGCATCCTTCAAAAATGGAAGCCATTTTATTTGCTTGATATTGTACCAAAATCCGATGTCCGCTGCTAAAGCCCAGTCAGCACCAAAGCCACCATAAAGACCAACTCCAAAATAAAGTTCGTCAGTAATATCTTTTGCAAAGGCTGAATGAATTGTAAAAACATTTCCTAAATTTAACTGAGGTGTTTTATCAAGAAAAAGTCCTTGAACTACAACTGAAGTAACACCAAATCTACTTGGCATAATCATTCCAACTTGCATACCTTGTCCATAGGAAGATTCAGTTCCTGAACCTATAAAAGCGCTGTAGTCTAAATCCAAAGTCCAGCGTTGTTCTCCTGCAATTAAAGCGGGATTTAACACAATTGAAGAAGATGTAATTCCTTTTAAACCTCCACCTGCAACAGATGAAGCAGAAGAAATCAATCTTGGATTTGTAAATTCAAACATATTATTTCCGTTTGCTATAGGATTATAAGCAAACAAAAAACAACTCAATTCCAATATTAATAATGAAAAAATTATTTTTCGCATAAATACAAAAAACCTCCTAAGTTATAGTTTTTTCATTTATTTTTCTATTATATAAAACCTTGTAGCAAAAGTCTATTGACGGCTACGAAATAGCAGAATAAAATATAAGTATGAGAAGTTTAACATTTAAAGGTGGGATTCATCCACCAGAACGCAAGGAAATTTCAGAAAATTATTCAATAGAAAATGTTTTTCCTTCTACAAAAATAGTAAGTATCCCTGTAACTCAGGGTGGCGCTCCAAATCAACCAATAGTAAAAGTTGGAGATTCCGTTAGCAGAGGGCAAGTAATTGCTCAGTCTGATGCATTTATGTCTGCACCTGTTCATTCATCAATTGCTGGTACAGTAAAGAAAATTGAAATGCGTCCAGTTACAGGAAACATTGATGTTCTTTGTATCGTAATTGAAGATGATGGTTCTGATCGCACAGATTTTATGGAACCTCTAAATCCAGATACTTGTACAAAAGAAGAAGCTCTTGCTCGAGTAAAGGATGCAGGTATTGTGGGAATGGGAGGTGCAGCCTTTCCAACCCATGTAAAATTAAATCCTCCAAAAGATAAAAAAATCAAATATGTTTTAGGTAACGCTGCAGAATGTGAACCTTACCTAACAATCGACTATAGAACAATTCTTGAATCTACAGAAAAAATTATCGATGGATTACATATCGAAATGAAAATTACAGATGCCGAAAAAGGTATCATCGTTCTTGAAGATAACAAAAAGAATTGTCTTCCTATTTTAGAAACAGCCATAGAAAAACTTGGTTACAAAGATTCTATTAGCGTTGTACTTGTAAAAACAAAATATCCACAAGGTGGAGAAAAAAGCATCGTAAAAGCAGTTTTGAATAAAGAAATTCCAGCAGGAAAACTTCCAGCAGATATTGGTTGTGTTATCAGCAATATTGGAACAATGTGTGCAATTTCAGAAGCCTTTAGAGAGGGTAAACCTTTAATTGATAGAGGACTAACTCTTTCTGGTGGTGCTTTGGAAACACCTAAAAATGTAAGAGTTCCAATTGGAACATTTATTTCAGACTTGATTCCTAATGTTGTAAAATTGAATAAACCTGTTAAAAAAATTATTTCAGGTGGACCAATGATGGGATTTACTTGTGCCAATACAAGTTTTCCTGTAGCAAAAAATACATCTGGAGTTTTATTCCTTACAGGAAAAGAAGCCGATTTAAGTCAGGAAGGAACTTGTATCGGATGTGGGCGTTGTGTAAAAGTATGTCCTATTCGATTAACTCCTGTAATGATGGTTAGAGAACTTAAAGCAGAGAACATTGAAAGTGCAAAAAAATTCGGTTTAATGGATTGTATCGAATGTGGTTGCTGTTCTTATGTTTGTCCAGGAAATGTAAAACTTGTTCAACGATTTAGAATGGGTAAAGCAATTATACGAAATTCAATGGCAAAAAAAGGGAGTAAATAGTAGCAAATATGAAAAAATCTGACGAAAACGAAATTTACCTTTCTTCTAGTCCCCACTTTTCAGATAAGTCTAGTACATCTGGAATTATGTTGACTGTAGTTATCGCCTTATTACCTTTATGTGTTTACGGCGTTATTCTTTTTGGGCTTCCAGCGCTTGTAACAATCATTGTATCAACTGCTTGTTGTGTAGTTTTTGAAATGCTTTTTCAAATGGCAACAAAACAAACAATTACAATAAAAGATTGTTCTGCAATTGTAACTGGAATTTTACTTGCATTAGTTCTTCCTCCAACAACTCCAATTTGGATGACAATGTTAGGCTCTGCCTTTGCAATCATCGTTGCAAAATCCTTCTTTGGTGGATTAGGAGCAAACATTTTTAACCCAGCGTTAGCAGGTCGTGCATTTATGTTTGTAAGTTTTCCTTCTGAAATGGGAGCAACTTGGTTACAACCAGCAAGTGCAGATGCAATTTCTTCTGCAACAGTTTTATCAACAATAAAAGCAGGAAGTTTTTCAGCAAATACTGATACTTACCTTCAATATTTTTTAGGAAATCGAGCAGGATGTATCGGAGAAACAAGTATCGCATTGATTTTACTTGCATTCCTTTATCTTCTTATTACAAGAGTCATTGATGGAAAAGCAACTATCTCTATGGTAGCAACTGTGGCTTTAGCAACTTGGATTTCTGGTGGCGATGTTGTAATGGCTTTGATTTCTGGAGGGCTTTTATTTGGTGCCGTTTTCATGGTAACAGACTACGCAACAACTCCAGTAACATCTTGGGGACGAATTGCCTTTGGTATCGGTTGTGGTTTAATCACTTTCTTAATCAGAAAATTTGGTGGTTACCCAGAAGGAGTTATGTTCAGTATCTTAATTATGAACGCAGTAACACCTTTCTTAAATAACCTTACAAGAAGAAAATACGGATATAAATTTGGAGGTAAAGCATGAAAGAAATGATAAAACTTGCTTTAGTTTTAGCAATTTTTGCTTCTGTGGCTTGTGTTCTTTTGGCTTTTGTAAACAACGCAACTTTACCTGCAATTCAAGCAGTAAAAAATCAAGCATTAACCGCTGGATTAAAAGAAATTTATTCTGATGCAACAGATTTTGTAAAACCAGAAACTTTTGTTCCAGAAACCTTACAAGGAATTTCAGTAGAACAACTTTATATTGCAAAGTCAGGAGATAAAGTTCTAGGAACTGTTGTTCAAGCAACAGGCCCTACTTACGACAAAGCAACTGTTTTGATTGGAGTTCTTCCTAATCGTACAATTTCTGGAATTAAGATTTTATCAATTTCAGATACTTCAGGATTTGGACAAAACGCATTAAAACCTGAATTTTATACACAGTTTGCAGGAAAATCTATTGATGATAAATTTTCAGCCCATGAAGATATCGATGGACTTTCTGGAGCAACAATTACACGACAAGGAATTGGAAATATCTTAAAAGTTGCAACTCAAGAAGCTATCAAATATCTTGATTCTGACCACAAGGAGGCTTCTAAATGAAAAAATATTTAGATATTTTTACTAATGGTTTAGTAAAAGAAAATCCACTTTTAGTTTTAATGATTGGACTTTGTTCATCCTTAGCAGTTACAACTGAAGTATTAAACGGTCTTGGAATGGGACTTGCAATGACATTTGTTCTTGTAATGAGTGAAATTATCATCAGTCTTTTTAGAAAATTGATACCAGATTCAATTCGTATTCCGGTTTTCATTATTGTAATTGCAACTTTCGTTACAATCGTAGACTTACTTATGCAAGCATATCTTCCAGATTTATCAAAATCCATGGGAGTTTTTATTCCTCTAATCGTTGTAAACTGTATCATCATGGGGCGAGTTGAATCATTTGCTTCAAAAAGAACAGTTGGAGAATCAGCACTTGATGCTTTGGGAATGGGCTTAGGCTACTTGTGGGTTTTAACAGGAATTTCTTTTGTTCGGGAACTTCTTGGTTACGGAACTCTTTTAGGATTTCAAATTTTGCCAGAAGAATTTACAATCGGATTTTTCTCAAAAGCCCCAGGTGGATTTTTTGTATTCGGGATGTTTATCGCAGTAACAGCATTTATCAGAAAAAGAGGTGAAAAATAATGAACGATTTAGTAAGCATATTTTTAAAATCAATGTTAATTGATAATGTTGTTCTTATTCAGTTTTTAGCGTTGTGTCCTTTTATCGGAATGACAAGTGACACAGGTAAAGCAACAGGAATGGGAATTGCAACATCTTTCGTTATGATTTTAGCAACAGTTGTTACATATCCCCTATATCATTTTATTTTGGCACCATTGAATCTTCAATTTTTGCAAACTTTGATTTTTATTTTAGTAATTGCAGCCCTTGTTCAACTTGTAGAATTTTACTTAAAAAAATCAGCACCAAGTTTATATAGTTCCATGGGTGTTTATCTTGCACTTATCACAACAAACTGTGCAATTCTTGCCGTAACTTTGAACTGTATCAGTAAAGAATATTCTTTTGTAGAATCTATCATTTATGCTTTAGGAAGTGCTTGTGGATTCTTAATGTCAATGATTTTGATGTCTGGTATTCGTTCACGAATTAAAATTGCAAATGTTCCAAGTTTTGTAAAAGGAACTCCGATTCTTTTTATCGCAGCAGGTCTTTTGTCTTTGGCATTCGGTGGATTTGCAGGATTGATTAAATAAGGTGGAAGAATTTATGACAACAATTTTATTTACATTTATAGTTTCAGCAGTCGTAGCACTTATTTTAGGATTCTTACTTGGATTTTTCAAAAAAGTTTTCCATGTTGAAGTTGACCCAACTGTAGCAAAAATCAGAGCATGTTTACCTGGAGGAAACTGTGGAGGCTGTGGCTACCCTGGATGTGATGGATTTGCAGCCGCTTGTGCCGCAGGTAATGCTCCAGCAAACGGATGTACTGCAGGAGGTGTTGCAACAGCAAAAGCAATCGCAGAAATTCTTGGAGTTGAAGCAAACGCTGTTCAAAAAGTGGCAGTTCTTGCTTGTCAGGGAACTTGCGATAAAGCTCTAGCAAAAGGTGAATACACAGGAGTAAAATCTTGTGTTGGGGCAAAACTTGCAATCAACGGAACAAAATTTTGTAGTTGGGGTTGTATCGGTTATGGGGATTGTGTAAAGGTTTGTAAATTTGACGCAATCAAACTTGGCGAAGATGGGCTTCCTCATATCGACAAGGAAAAATGTACAGGTTGTGGAATTTGTACAAAAGCTTGTCCACAAAATATTTTATCAACTATTCCTGCTGATACAAAAGGTACCTTTGTAGGATGTTCAAACAAAAATCCTAACAAAACACAAATCTTAAAACTTTGTAAAACTGGTTGTATCAAATGTGGTAAATGTGAAAAACAATGTAAACAAGATGCAATTCACCTTATTGATTTGACTCCAGTTGTAGATTATACAAAATGTACAGCTTGTGGTGATTGTGTTGCAGGTTGTCCTACAAAAGTTTTATCATTGATTTAAATATATATTAAAAACAAAAAAACCTGCAAAATAGAATTTAACTTTTGCAGGTTTTTTTTATGTAAAAATGAATTTCTTAATTAAAATTAGAATACTTTTACAACTTCACCATTAGGATATTTTTCTGCAATAAATTCTGCAATTTCTTCACTTTGAAGAGCTTTTACTAAAGCAGTAATTTTATCTGCATTTTCGTTTCCGTCTTTTACTGCAATGATATTTACATAAGGAGAATCTGCACCTTCTACAACTAAACCATCTGAACTTGCACTAAGCCCAGCTGGGATTGCGTAATTTCCATTGATAACAGCAGCATCAACATCCAATAAAACTCTTGGCAAAGAAGCAGCTTCAATTTCGTGGAATTTAATGTTTTTAACATTTTCTGTAATATTTTGTGGAGTTGCTGTAATTCCAGCAGCTTCATCAAGTTTGATTAAACCAGCTGATTGAAGAAGTAACAATGCTCTTCCTTCGTTTGTTGGGTCGTTAGGAATTGCGATTGTTGCACCATCTTTAAGTTCAGCAAGTGATGAAACTTTTTTTGAGTAAAGAGCAACTGGTTCAATGTGGATTCCACCAGCATTTACAAGATTATAACCTCTTTCTGAATTGAAAGAATCCATGTAAGGCAAATGTTGGAAAAAGTTTGCATCAATTTGACCACCCTCTAATGCTTCGTTTGGAGTTACATAATCTGTAAATTCAATAATTTTCAAAGTGATACCATCTTCAGCAAGATTATCAACAACCAATTTCAACATTTCTGCGTGAGGTTCTGGAGTTGCACCTACAGTTAAAACACTTGCATCTTTTTTTGCACAACCAACAAAACATAACATAGTACAAAGCAAAGCCACAAATAAAACTTTTGAAAAATTTTTCATAAAAACCATCCTTTCTATAAAATTTATCTTATTATACGCAATTACCTTTTCTTCATCAAGTTAGCAGTAATTTTTGTTCCAACAAATTGAATAACTTCAACTAACACTAAAATTACAATTACAGAAGCAATCAAAATTGGAGTGTTAAATCTTTGATACCCATAACGAATTGCAAGGTCCCCAAGCCCACCACCACCAACAGCACCAGCCATAGCAGAATATCCAATTAAATTGATAATTGTTAAAGTTACACCAGAAACTAAAGAAGGCATTGCTTCTGGTAAAAGCACTTTGAAAATAATCTGTGAATTTGTAGAACCCATTGATTTTGCAGCTTGAATAACGAGTGGGTCAACCTCTTTTAATGCAGTTTCGATAATTCTTGCAACAAAAGGAGCAGCCGCAATTGATAAAGGTACGATAGTTGCCGCAGTTCCAATAGAAGTTCCTAAAATCAATCTTGAAAGAGGAAATAACAAGATTATCAAAATAATAAACGGAAAAGATCGCAAAACATTTACAATTCTAGTTATCACTTGATAAAGAATTGGTTTTGGAGTAATTCCTGTAATTGGGTCTGTAATACAAAGCAAAATTCCCAAAGGAAGCCCTAAAATCATTGAAAAAACAGTTGAAGCACCTACCATTGCAAGAGTTTGCAATGTAGCATTTCCTGTAAGTGTAAAAATTTCTGACCAGTTTATCATATTAGTTTTTATCCCCTTTTGAATCTTCTTTTTCTACAAGTACGCCATTTCTTTCTAGATAATTTATTGCATCGTTAATTTTTTCGTCAGTTCCGTAAAAATCTACAAGCATTGTTCCAATATCAAAATCATTCAAATGTTGAATACCACCTGCACGAATATTAAAATCCATAGAAAGTTCTTGAGCAAGGCGACTTAAAACAGGTTCCCCAGTAAGCCCATCTTTAAAACGCAAAATGTATGCCCCACCTTCCTTTGACCATCGCACAAATTTTTCAGTTTTAATATCAGAATTATCATTTTTTGAAGAATCAACTTCATCTTGGATTTCAACAGAAAGATGAGAAAGAAAATCTTTTGTTACGCTAGATTTTGGATGAGTAAAAATATCACAAACCTTTCCCTGTTCCACAACTAAACCATCGTCCAAAACAGCAACATAATCACAAGCATCTCGAACAACTTCCATTTGATGAGTAATCATTACAACTGTAAGATTCATTTTTTGCTGAATATCACGAATGAGGCTCAAAATTGATTTTGTTGTTTGTGGGTCAAGGGCGCTTGTTGCTTCATCACAAAAAAGCACATCAGGATTATTTGCTAAAGCACGAGCAATAGCAATTCGCTGTTTTTGGCCACCAGACAAAGTGCTAACCGGAGCATTTTTTTTATCTGAAAGACCAACAATCTCCAATAGTTCATTAACACGATTTTCAATTTTATCTTTTGAAGTTCCGCAAATTTCCATTGGATATGCAATATTTTCACCTGCAGTTCTTGAAGAAAAAAGCGCAAAATTTTGAAAAATCATTCCAATTCTACGGCGTTGCAAAATCAACTCGTTTTTAGAAAGATTATCAACTCGTTTATCATTGTAAAAGACACTTCCTTCATCAGGAGTTTCTAGCAAACTAATTAAACGCACTAATGAAGATTTTCCTGCTCCACTTTTGCCGATAATACCAAAAACAGTATTTGAAGGGATTTCTAAACTTACTTCTTTTACCGCTTGAACAACTCTATCTGTAGTAGTATAAGTTTTTTTCAATTTTTCTAATGTAATATTCATAGAAAGACCACCTGATATTTTTATATGTTAAATACCTTTTATTCATTCTAATCGTTTTTTATTAAAATTGGAAGTCTATAGAACATTATATTCCATGTGATAATCAAAAAGAAGATAATAAAGTTCTTGCAAAGAAATTTCACTCTTAGTAAAATACAAAATATGATTTCAAATTTTCACACACACACTTATTTATGCAAACACGCTTCAGGCGATATAATCGATTATTTAGAACAAGCAAAAAAAGATGGCTGTACAGCACTTGGATTTTCTGACCATTGTCCACTACCAAAAGATAATATTGATAACTGGCCAGAAATCAGAATGACAAAAGAAGAATCCTACGGATATGTAGATAAAATAAGAGAACTTTCTGAAAAATATGATTTTCCGGTTTTAGCAGGTTTTGAATGCGAATGGTCAAATAGATATAAATCTTGGTACAAAGATTTTTTAATAGACGAGTTAAAAGTTGATTATTTAGCCTTTGGACCACATTGGGTAGAAAACGAAGGAAGTTTTGTTTATGCCCCGCAATTTGGTGATAAAAAACTTTTGCACATTTACACCGATTCAATGATAGAAGCCATGGAAAGTGGATTATTTTCTTTTGTTGCTCATCCAGACTTGGCAATGGCAGGTTGGAAAACTTGGGAAGATGAAGCAAAATCCTGTTTTGGTTCAATTATCGACTGCGCAATAGCAAACAACCTTCCATTAGAAGTAAACGGTCAAGGAATGTTAAAACCAATGATGAAAACTGAAAAAGGTTTACGCTATCAATATCCCTTTGATGAATTTTGGCTTTTAGCAAAAGAAAAAGGCGCAATTATTACAGCAAATTCTGATGCTCACTTGCCAGAAAATGTAATTCAAGGAGCAATAAAAGCAAGAGAATTTGCTAAAAATCTAGGAATTGAAATTTCTGATATTACAAATTTTATCAAAAAATAATCTTAAAAAGAATAAGGCTAGTTTTCTTCAGGAATTAAACCTGGAACCATAAATTCAGCAGGTAGTTTTGAAGGACGGCCTTCTTTTGTTACACAAGCCCAAGTAACAATAGCTTCTGCACAAACAGTCCCATCTTCCTTTTTGATAGTTTGCTTAAATTCACCTGTAATAGCTCTCATCTTTGTAGGAGTAATTTCGATTAACAATTTATCATTTAAAACCGCAGAAGCTTTGTAATAAATATCGATATGAGTTACATAAAGATAATATCCAGCTTCTGTTACCGCCTTAAAATCAAAACCGATAGCATTAAGAAATTCCATTCTTCCGTATTCAAGATAGTTTAAATATACGGAATTGTTTACGTGATTATAAGAGTCACACTCGTAAGAGCGAACTTTGTGTTCTGCAATATGTGTCATAATGACATTATATCGTATTTTGTAAAACTGAATCAACTAAATTTTGAAAATTTTGGTCTAAACATAGATTTTTTGTATCAATATTATTTGATATTACAAAAATTCCTGATTCAGTTTCCATTATTGGATTTTCTTCATCAACTGGATAAAGCTCTTCAATTTCCTCTGAAGTAAAAAATTTTGCATTTAATCCACTTGTTAGAGAAAAAATTTCTACATAATTTAATTCTTCAAGTTCTGCTTCTGGAATCTCATTTTCGTAAGAATTCTGTTCTGCTAATGATGATATTTTTTCAACAGTTATAATATCTTCTGGAACTTCCACAATAGATTCACTTTGAACTTGCTGGATTTTATTTTCACCAAGGTTTTCAGTTTTATTTGCAAGTTGTTGAACTTCTTCAATTTTGTTAGTTTCAATAATTTCTTCCGAAACTTCGTCTAGGATTTCAATTTCTTCTTCAGTAACAGAAAGCTCTTCTACTTCATCAATTTCGTTTTCGGAAATTTCTTCAATTTCTGATACGAACTCGTCATCTTCAGAGAATACTTCTAGTTCTTCAATCTCATCAATTTCTTCATCGATTTTGTTAAATTCTTCTTCTAACTCATTATCTAATTCACCAAAGTCAGGACGAGAAAATTCAAAGTTAAAATCGGCAACAGAAGAAGTATTATCCTTGTTAAATCTAAAAGTTGTAACTGAGTTTTCAATTTTTTGATTAGTTTCATAAGATTCATCATCACCCCATTCATTGAATGAATAATCTGAACTATCCAAATATTCAACTTCTTCAACATCATCTGAAACTTCTGAAATACATTCCAAAGTTTCAACTTGTTCTGAACTTTGATAAGTCTCTGTTGAATTTGCCATTTCTTGTAAACATTCAAATTCTTCAATATTATCTGAATTATTAGAGTTTTGATTCTTTAATTCTTCGTAATTATCAACTTTTTCATGATTTAGAATAATATTTTCAACATCATTCCAAGTTTTTTCAAGAAGATTATCAACAAGAACTTTGTGAGTTTCTGCTTTTTTTCCTAGATAATATTTTATATCGTGATTTATTTGATGTTTCCTTACAGCTAAAAATTTTGAAACTTCATCCCAGTTAACATCATCTGTATTTTCCAAGTATTCATTTATTAATGCAATTTTAAATTTTTTAATTTTATCCTTAATTATAGCTTGGTCATCTTGTTTTATGTTAAAAAAGAACAATATTACTAAGTACAAAGTTATAAAAGCACACAAGAGAAGTAAAACTTGTAATTCTGGACTAAAAAATAAAATATCATCTTTAAATACAAGTGAAATTATCCCAGTTTTTCCAGAATTATCAGAAATAACAAACCAATTGTAATCTTCAGAATGAAGAATTTTTTGAGTACTAAAAGAATCTTTGCTCCATAATTCTACAATTTTACTGATAATAGCTTCTGAAGAAACAGATGGAAGACCTAAAACAAAACCTTTTGACTGTTCAATTGAATCTGAAAATACAGTTGCAACTAAAGTTGCTTTTTCAGAAAGTGATAAAATATTTTTTGAAATTAAATAATGATTAAAATCAGAGCCTGCAACATAAAAAATAACAGAACCTCTGTAAATATCATAATTATCATAAAAAGGAAAACTATAAATTATTCGTTCTTTGCTGTTATCAAAAACGATTTTACTTTTGTTGCGATTTTCAATTTCTTTATTTGATTTTATATTTTCATAGGGAAGTTCTAAACTCTCAGTATAATTACTTGAATCAGTTTTGTATGAAGAATAAAAAATCTTTTTACCTTGAGAATCAATTATCCTAATTCCTTGCAAACCAGAATATAAATCAATGATACCTTTGGCATAATAATCTCTATCATTTATATCTTTTTCAGTTTGAGTAGCAGATGAAGCATTTTTTACGCAAGGTAAATTTACAAAAGATTGAAATTTTGTAGCTTGATTCATTGTATATTCATCAAGACAAGCTGAAACTTCCTTTAAATGTTTTTCTAGTCCAGCAATTACAGCGGGTTGATAAAATTTTGTTTCAAATGAGCCAAAAAGCCTAGAAAAAAATAAAACTGCAAAAATTGCAAAAATGAGAATAGTAATTAATAAACTAATACAGGCTTTTTTTGCGGAACTCACAAAAACTCCATAACATAAAATTTGTAAAAATTTACAATAATTCATCGGCATTTAAAAACAATACTTGAAACTAAAATTGATGATTGATAAAATTTAAGTATGAAAGAACATTCACTTGGCAAGATAAACTATTTTTTGATTTTACTTTTGTGTGGAATTTTATTTGTTATCATTTTTGTTTCCGCATTCATTCTTTGTTCTAAACCAGAAGATAAAATCAATGAATATCGCAAAGTTGATAATCCTGTAAATTTACAAAAAAACGTAGATTATTCAGTTTTTTCAGATTTTGGAAGATTACGAACATTTACAGCAGATAAACCTCAAATTCCAGTTGTAGTTTTACCATTTCTTTCTTACAAAACAGAAAATACTTTTCTATATGAAGAACTTTGTCAAAAACAGCGAAAAATCAAATCCATAATTTTACAATTTTTTACTCAAAAAACTCAAAAAGAACTTTTTTCAATGGGTGAAGAAATTGTAAAATCTCAAATATTATTATTGATAAATAATGAACTTTCTATGGGTAAAATTGAAGCACTTTATTTTGAAGAATATATTTTTTTAGAATAAGTGCAACTAAACTATATTTTTTGTGTCTAAATGATAACGGAGGAAAAATGGAATCACATGCAGCACAAGTTATAGTAGCAATCATTCCGATTGTTGGAATTGTAATTGGAGGTGTAGTTGTATTTTTTTATCTTCTTTGGAGATATAAACATATTTCTATGATGATAAAAACAGGAACCTATCAACCAGTACATCTTAACTTAAAGTTATTTTCATTGCTTACAGGACTTTTGCTTGCAGGAATTGGAGCTGTTTTAACTATTCTTTTTGGATTGTTAGAAGGTTTATCCTACCCACTTTTAGGTGGATTAATTCCTGGAGTTTTGGGAATAATGCTTTTAATTTTCTACAAAGTTTATCCAGACTCAAAGGATAAAACATCTGTTTAAGTAGGTAAATTTTCTGAACTCTAACGAATTTTCTATACCTGAAGGAAACCGAAGTTTAGAACAGGAAATAATTGCAAAGCGAGATTCATTTCTTATAAAAAATGTTTTACAAGGTGATTCAAATGCTTTTGCAAAACTTGTAGGATTTTACAAACATCGAATACACGTTTTTGGAATGGGATTTTTCAAAAATGAGGTTGATACAGATGATTTTGTTCAAGAAGTTTTTATCAAGGTATATACAAAACTTTCTACATTCAAAGGTGACTCACTTTTTTCCACTTGGTTAATGAGAATTGCTTACAATACGGCAGTAAATTCTGTAAATCGACGAAAAGAATATGCTTCTTTATCAGATGATTTTGAAATTGAAGATTTAGACTTAACTCCAGAACAATCAGAATTGAAAAAAGCCACCATGATTGCTGTCAGAGAAGCAATAAAAGAACTTCCCGAAAAATATCGGATTTGCTTGGATATGTATTTTTTTTACGATATGACCTACAACGAAATTAGCGATGTTGTGGAATTGCCAGTAAATACTATTAAATCACATATTTTTAGAGCAAAAAAAATTTTGAAAGATAAATTGCAAGAAATTGCGCTTTATTAAATAAGAAAAGGACTCAAACCGAATGAACAGAAAAAACAAAAATTGTGAATTTTACATGGATAAATTTTTTAGTCTAGATAAAAATGATAGACTTCCGCTATCTTTAACAATACATCTTCTACTTTGTAAAGAATGTAGAACTACAGTTAGAAAATTTACTTTAGCAGAACAAGCTTGTAAAAATTCTATGAACAAACCTATAGATATACAAGATCCAACTATAACAGCAATCATGAAATCCGTTGTTCCAGAATATCAAGTTCCTGAAATTCAGCCTTTGTCATTAAAACGTTGGGTTGTAAGTGGAATTTTGATGATTATTGCAATGTTGTTTTTTGGAGTTACTGGAACAGCCAGTGATTCACAACTAAGTTTATCATTTTACTTGGTTTTTGCAGGAATTGTTACAGCATATTGTGCTATGTTTGTAGGTTGCAATATGGACTTCTTTGTAAAATACATAAATAAATTTGCACAGTAGAAGTGGTGTGGTAGGAGAGACTGTTTTGTAATGAGTATTTGTGGGGGGATTTTTCATCATATTGTCTATAGGAAGCAATATTCCTTATGCCAAACTTGAATAAAACCGTTATCTTTTAGAGATTTTTCAAATGTGTTATTCTCACTTTGTGGCATTATTTTTATTCCAAGTGTATTACAAAAACTAATGTTGTCTCCACCCCAAATATAAAAATATGTGTACCAATAAAAATTAGAAGAATACATGTCTATTGTGATTTTTTGAATAGAATACTTTTTTGCACATTCAATAATTTTTTCTTCTGGTGTTTTTGTGAGTTCTTTTAATAATTCTTTGCCAAAATCTATTCTAACTTTAGCAAACTCTTTTTCTTCTTCGCTTACTGATGAGTTTTCAACTGCTACTTTACCCACAAAGGCTACTGTATCAATTACTAAATCTGCTGTCTTAATTTTATTATTCATCTAATCTAAATATAATTGACAGATTAGATGAATGCAAATATTTTGTGAGAAAAAATAGTTACTTTGTATAAATTTTACAACAGCTTTATTGTAAATTTGAGATAAGTATAAAGATTACATTAAAACTAAATCTTTCCCCAAATTAATTCACTAATCTGACTATATAACTCACAATGACTTAATACATCATCCTTTTTAAATTCAGAATAAGCTTTGAATGGCAAGTTTGAATCCTTAACAAAATTAGTAAAATTAGGATTATGGTCATAAGTTTCCTTACATAATGATTTTGCAAGAATATTTTCTTTTATGTAGTGTGGCATTTTTTCTGGATAATCAGCACCACCATAGGATTGATTACTTCCATTTGGTAATAACATTAAAGCACCAATTTTATTTCTAAACTCATCAAATTCATATTTTTGAGTAAATTCGTCAGAATGATAATTCATATTATCAGCCCAAATATGTTCAATTTCATAAGGTTTACAATTAGGATTCCATAAATAATTTATAAAATTACTTGGCATTTGAGAACCTTCTTCTATGAAAGAAGTAATACGAGCTAAATAATACTTAACAAAAAATTTATTTTGTTGTTTTAGTCTAAAATTATACAATGTATCAAAAGAATTATCTTTATCCTTATTTTTATCGCTATCTATTTGAGTTTGAAGAGTTTGTTTTAATTCATCAACAGAAAGATTTCTAACTTTAAGAGTAAGATTACACATTGTATAACGAAGTGAACTTGCACTAAAAAGTCTAAAATTCACAGAACGCCTTACACAGAAAATATCAACAAATTTTGCTACAATATCCAATTTTTGTTTACAGATATCATCGCTGTCATTGACATTTAATGTTGCTAACATAAGAGGATACTTTAAGCTATCCGCAAATCCCCAACATGCAGCGTAATAAACATGTGGTAATGTTGAATCAAAAAGGATTTCAGCTTCTTTAATTTTTAGAAAATATTTTAAATAAAAGGAATAATTATTATCCATAAAACTTTCTATATCACTATTGATTGCAGTTTTTAATAAACCTTTATCATAATTTTCTCTAAACCAATAATGGAATCGTTCTCCAATTGTTTCAAAGTCTTGATTTACTGTACCAGCTGCACCCTGTCTAATTGTTTCTGCAAATTGAGCTCTTAACCAAGATTGAAAGAATTGAGAATCAGTACCTTTTGAATAAGAATTTAGATTTTGCATATCTGATTTCCACTTTTGCTCTCTTTTCTTTCGAGAATCTGGATTTGTATATTTTGATAAAATAAATCCTTTTAACATGTCTGTAGAAGAAAGACTTAAACCTCTGTCATTCATGGTTTCAAAAATCATGTACGCATTTTTATCAGATGTTGCAGTAATTTTTACAAGAATAACTTTTTCTTGAAGCCAATAAACAAACAAAATTAATTCTTCGTCAGACATTTCATCAGGAAAAGCTTCATTTATATCAGAATATCGACTTGTCATATTGATAACAGATTCTTCATCATCTTCTTTAGGTTCATATCCGTTATCATTAAATAAGGATTCTAAACATTTTGTACGCTCTGGAATATCTATGTTGAAAGATTTTTTTCCTCTTGATGATGAAAAAATCATACCATTAGGAAAATCTTCCATAATATTTTCTGCTTTATGTTTTAAGTAAATTAGCAACAAAGTAAGAGATGTAATTCTTTGTTGTCCGTCAATAATACTACTTTTTCCGTTTTGGTCAAAAAGAACTATTGGTCCCATATAATAAGAATTATAATTATCAATACTTTCAGGAGTATCACCTGTATTGTAATTTTCATAAAAAGCATTTGTAAGATCATAAACGAGTTGTACCATATTTTCTTTTTTCCAACTGTATTCTCTTTGGAAAAAGTCTACTGAATATTTTTTGTTTGAAAGAATATCTTGTAATGAAAATTCTTTAGCGGTGATTATGTTTTCGATGTTTGGCATAACGAAAAGTCCCCCCCCCCTTTTTTTTTTCTAACGATGGTCATTGATATAAATTCTCTCAATTCGTTGTTTTCTATATAATTCGCACCGATCATATTTTAATTTAAGTTTCATTATCATATCTGGATGTTTTTCAAATTTTTTTAAAACTACTGATTTATAATTTAACACATCTTCATATTTTTGAATTCTCAAATATACATCAATAGCATGTATTATAGCAGAAAACAAATTTTGTATATTTTTACTAGGCAAATTTTCAATATCATATTTATATACATATTGAAATAAATTCTTCCCTATTTTCTCTACATAATCATAAAAATCCTTTTTTTGAGATTTTAATCTTGCAAAACTATCCTCACTATAAGAAATTTTTATTGATTCCCTTATATCAATTATGTTAATTGATTTTTTTATTGCTAAAGAACAAAAAATTTCGATACCAGTATTAGAAAAAATATCAGTTTCTGATAAATATTTTTCTAAGACCTTAATAGACATCTTTCTATCTTTTGCAGCCCATAAAACACTTGAATAAAATTTTATGAATTCAGGTTGATTTTTAAATTTTGAATAATATCGCCCCATTATTAATTTAGTTTCATCATAATCCATTAAATCATTATAAAGATACGACGAATATTGTATTAATGCATCTAATTTTATTTCATCTGGAGCTATTTCCCTTGATAAAATTTCTTCATATAATTTACTAACGTCCTCTCTAGTTTGTGTAAACCTCGCGTTATTTGCATTTTCTAACAAGATTTTTTCTATATCATTCGAAGAGGATTTACATAATTGATTTATTCGCTCTTCAAAAATTTTTGATGGAAATGTTAAATCCCTTTTACGATAATAATCTTTCATGATATTCAAAATTTCATCTGAATAAACCCTATATAATCCATCACCAGTTTTCTCTACAACCTTTAATTTTATTAATTCTGAAAATCCTATTTCAAATTGTTCTTTATTTTTTTCACAATCCAATACATACTGAATTGTATTTATAGCTCCTGTTCTATCATCTGATTGTATTAACTGACCAATTGCAATAAAAATAATTTTTCCAAAAGTCGACAAATAATCATAGATACGTCCATATAAAAATTGTACAGCATTTTCTGTATTTTTAATATCAAACATCAATGCCTTTGATAGCCCTCTTTGTGATATAAGAAAGGCTATTTGGTATATAAATAAAGGTCTTCCGGATGTTAATGAATGAATTCTATTGAGATGATCCTTTGTTATTTGAGACTGAAGAATATAACTTTTTAAATCATGAGTAAAGATATCTATCAAAAATTGATTAGTTTGTTCTAGCGATAGTTCATTTGTCTTAATCTCTTGACCAATTATAGAATTCGTTCTTGTAGTAAATACAACCTTATGCCTATTAATATCTAATTTTTTGATAAAACTTTGAATCTTTTCAACTTCTGATTTATTAAATGTTTCTAGGTCATCAATAACTATTAAAACTTTTCCATCAACATTAATAATATTATCTTGTTCCGTTGAATTATCAATTCCGAGAACTTGATTAATTATTAACAGTATATCCGAAAAAGAATCAATCCTTTCAACTATTTCTTCAATATGTCCATTTTTATAATTATACATACGATCTTTAGCACTAACAAAAATAATATAATCAAATATTTTTTCTTTTGCTAATTCATACTCTTCAATAATGGATTGAATAACAGCTGTTTTTCCTACGCCTCCGTGGCCCCAAAGAGTACAAGCCACCATAGATTTATCTTTTTGAAGAAATTCTTTTATAATCTCTTTTAGACCAATCTCAAAATATTGAGTATAATTTTTATCAAAATTATTAGCTATGGTCTTATTTACAAATATTTTTCTATTTTCATCATTAACACAAGTAAGTGTATTAAGATTTTGCCAATCTTTTATTTTTTTGTTTGTAGAGAAAACTTGATTGTACTCAACTCTACCAAGTAATGAATCGGTCATTTTTGAATAGAGCCATATATTTTCATTTTCATCTACAAAAATATATGGCTTTAATTCAAAATATTCATTCTTGTCATTTACTATATATGTACAATCAATTTCAAAACTTCTTATATCAATAGGGATTTTCCAAACATTTTGTTCACCTAAAGATGTATAAATAATTCCTGTGTAGAAAGAATCATTTTTATTAATTACATAAACATAATCAAACTCTTCTTTTAAAACTTTTATTGAATTCATTGACGTTATAATATCATCCAAATCTTTTATAAAAGAAGATGTTCCATCTTCAAATACAAAACCATGTCCAATATTTTGATTTCTAAAACTTGTATATTTATCCATGAAATTTAGCATTTTTCTAGTATTTTTTTCTTCATTCTTAGATAAATGCTTTATTGCATCTACAATATCTCCAATGGTTGGTCGAACGAGAAGTTTATTTATATATTCTTGATCTTCTAACTCTAATAAATTGAAATTTTTATTTTTATAATATATCAACAAAAATAATAATGAATATTCAATTTTCACTTGTAAAAAAATTTTTAATTGACTAACATTTTCCAATTCTTTAGAAAAATTTATTTTTTGATCAATTTTTTTTGAAAAATAATCCATAATTTTCTCCTTATAAAAAAATGTATTTATATTTAATAATCTACCTTGGCAAATTCACCTTATGATTTTTTCATTATAACATTACAAAGAAAACAAATCTACAAAATTCTTACTCTGTAACCTTTATCATCTTTTCAATAACTTCTATTTCTCTTTGTAATTCTTTTATCAGGTCTTCTTTTAAATCTGAAATATATTTTTTTAATTCATTCAATTCATCATTTAATTCAATATAGTCTAAACCAAAAAAGCTAATACAAAAGGTTATATAACTTCTGTATTTCTCTTTTATTACTAAATATTTATTTATAAAGTTTCCTTCTACATATCCATTTTCAGCTAGAGTAAGCACATGATTGTATGAATCAAACGGTGAATTCTTTAAACTTGCATAGACAGAATTTTCATTTTCTAATTTATCAAAATCAATTTGAGAAATGATATACTTTCTCAAAAAAGTTTTATTTTTCAATAAATTTACTGTATTTAAACATGATTTGTAAGTCTTCAACAAAAGAGAATATGTTAAATTTTGAGAATTTTCATCCTTTTTTACTTGTCTTTTATCAATTTCAAAATATGTAATTATGTATAACACAATTACAACAAGAGAATTAACAACAAGTCCAAATAAATCTGGATTAATATTAGAAATCTTAAATCCAAACATACTTGGCAAATTAAAAAAATCTAAAATTATATAAAACAGAAAAAATACACTAATTAATCCTAAAAATAGTTTTTTCTTTTTCACACCCCTTTATTTCCCCTTTATATCACAAATTCTTGAGTCAATGTATTTCCATTCTTCATCTGTAATATTCCAAAGTTTACATAATCTTTCATCTGTATAAACACCTTCATATTTTTCTAAATCTGGAACAAAACAAAAACATTTTTTTGTTACATCTTGAGAAACAACGGCTTGGAGTAATAAGAATCTAACAATCTTCGTCATAATATATGATTTATAACTTAAAATTTCTGCTTCCGTATCAAAAGCTCCTAATATAATGAAAGATTCTGTACAACATTCTCCTGGACATGCAATTTTTGTATTACCTTCATAATAAAAGCCTACAGGTTTTGTAAAATCTGTCTGACCTGCAATAGGTGCTTTAGGTGCAAGAAATTTCCATTTATTCAACAAATCATTAGTATCTTCGATATCTTTTTCATCTGCAAATTTTTTTCCAATCTTTTGAATAAACCAACATGGAATTCCAGATTCTTTAGGAAAATAATTTGTTGGTAAGCCAAAAGGCTTTCTTGAAGAAACTCTATTTTCAAGTGTTACTGAATACAAAGTATTAATTTTCTTAATTATTTCCACTGCTTGATTATCGCGAACAAAAATATCATAATCATCCAATTTTCTTTCACTTACAGATACTTTTCCATGTTGTGTTGATTTTATAGTGCAAGTTTCATTTTCAACATCATTTCTAAGAAAATAACAAAGTCCACCTGCAATATCAACAGAAGGAAATAAGTCACTACAATTTGGAAAATCAACAAGAGTTTTTATTCGTTTATCCTTTAACATTGAAGTTCTAAAATCATCTAATCCTTTTCCCCCTGCATACCAACGAGCAGGCATAATCATAGAAACATAAGGTGTATCTAATTCTTTAGCTTTTTCGACAGATAAATTATATATTGCACCAGCACTAGTACCAGCTCCACCATCCATTACTTGATAAGGTGGATTTCCTATAACTGTATCAAAATTCATATCTTTTAGCTCCTTAAGCAATTCTTTATTTTTAGTTTTATCTATTAAATCATAAGATGTAAAATTATTAAAAATATTTTCTATTGGCATTCCCAAAAGTTTATATATTTTTCTTGTACATTCGTATGTTATTTTTGATGTTGGAATACTATAGATATTGTTTTTAACATTTTCACCATATCTTTTTAATAAAGCATTTGCAAATTCTCCAGTTTTTGATGCAATATCCAAGAATTTACAATCTGCTGTTATCTCATCTGGAAGATTATTTACCATTTCCAATGCAACTTTATCAGGTGTTACAATTTCTGAAACAGAAAGTCTAGACATTTTATTTAAGGCAATACTAATTTTGTCTGGCGAAATTTCTTTCCCAAGTTGATTTATATTATGAATTTTATCTTCAAGATAAGAAAGTCTTGCAGGATTTATTCTTTCACGAATATATTTAAGTTCAGCAACATTTATTTGAAGATTTTTGCCAATTCTTTTTTCGTTCTCACTATTTTCAATATAATTGATAATATCCGAAACAGTCTTTATTTTAACATCTGAAAGGAAAGCAAAGAGTAGTAATTTAAAATAATAACCTTGTAACTTGCTAGAAAGTTCTTTTGTTTCCTCATCAGTTTGAGTACTTTCTTTTTCCTCTTTAGGTTTAGGTGTTGGTTCTGGTGGTATACCATCTGTATTAGATGAATCTAAATCTGTTTCTTCATCAGAAGTAAAAGCAGACATTTCAAATTTTACACCATTTGCAGTCAATTCTGGTTGTTTTTGTAAAATTAATTTTATTGTATCATCATCAAAAAGTCTTTCATCAATTCCAATTTCAAAAGTTTCATCCATCATGCTTTTTTTAGCATTGTAATTTCTAATTGAATCAACAATATCATTTGGTTCCACTTCTTGCAATTTTGAATGATTCATACAAATAATTGGTGAAATTCTTAATTCTTTCTTTAGTTTTTCTTCTAAATTTTCATTTCCACGTTCAGACTTATTTATATTTGCAATCAAAGATTTTTTGTGTTGCAACGTATACATACGAACAGGATCAAAATCAACCAAAATTGTTTGAGGTTTCATATCATATTTGATGATTTTACCCTCATCTGATTCTAGAGTTTTTACATATTGACTTTGTAATCGGAATATAGCTTGGTCATAATCTTGAGGAGAAGCTGTATTTCGTAAAAAAATCATTGTATCCCATTCTTTTACAGTACAACCAGTAAGCATTTTCCCAACTGTAAGAGAAATTGTCTTTTTTCCTTCGGCTTCAAATTTTTCAATTTTTTCTTTTACATGAGAAGCATAATCAGGTTTATTCATAGAACTTTCAGAATCAAAACCAGCAATATTTATTATTTCGTATTCATTTAGTCTTTTAAATGTTTTAGTTTTTAACAAAGTTTCCATTGCATCACAAGAAGCACAATAAGGTAAAACCATAACAATATGACGACACATTTTCCCATCATTTATTTTGTCATAATTCAAAAAACTAAAAATGTTTTCATCTTCTTTTGTTCCGTCTATTGCTTTTAGTAAATCTAAAACTTCATCTTTGTACTTAAACTGATTATGATTTTCATTATCTTTAGAAGTTGATTCTGGAGAGAATAATTCGTTTAAATCGTAGGCATATCCATTATTTTTTAGAGTTTCTAATTTTGCCTTTGCTGATTCATTCAAATTAAAAGCAAATCTAATCATTTGAGGAAATCCATAATAAGGATTTTCCCATTCATCTTTATCTATATTTTCTTTGTCCCACTTTTCTTTTGCTTCAATTATGTCACTATACTGAATTGTTCCAACTATATCATCACTTTCAAATTCATTATATAAAAGAATTCTATAAGGTGTTCCTGAAAGATGAAGTTTTACTTTTGGCAAAAATAATTTTAGACTAGAATCTAAATCATCAAGATTTTCATCATATTCTTTTCTTTTTTCAGAAGTTCCTAATACTTTTCCGTATTCTTCTGCCCTTGCCCCAAAATGTGTTTCATCAATTATCAATAAATCAATTTTCTCTTGCTCATTTAGTGAAAATAAATCTTTGTGCTTTTCTTTTATATCTTCACCAATTAAATCCTGCATTGTAAGAAAAACAACTACAGAGTTACCCTCTTTTAGTTTTTCTGAAACTATAGACGGATTTCTCACCATAGATTCTGAATCTACAAAACAAAAACCATCTAGCATTTTAGGCCGCTGTACATTTTCTTTCCATTCTAATCGGACAGCTGTTTTTCCACAAACAACTACAATTAGTTTTGCGTTCATTGCTTTTGCACAACAGAGCGAAGTAAAAGATTTTCCAAAACGCATTACTGCAAACATAAGTAAATTATTACGTCCATTTTCTACAGCTTTTGAAAATTTTTCTATTACTTCTTGTTGATTTTCTCTAGGAATCCATTCTGCATCTCTATTAAATTCAAAATCAGCTAAGGGTAATTTGTCTTTCACATCATAAAAATCATAAGTATTTTGCTTTTGGTCAAAACAATTTTGAATATCATTTATAGCATCTTCAACATTTTCTTCTTTTGCGTTTAAGAAAAACTCGTTTGAACAATATACACCTTCTGCTACATCATCTTTTTCTATTCTACGATATCCATTTTTAATTAAAAAATCATGCACAGAATAATCTCTAAAATAGGTGTTTTCATCAACTTTTGCTATATGTTCATATTTTTTTTCCAAATCAGAATATATTTTTTTCCATTCTGCCAAGCGAACATTTACTGGTCTGTACGTATCTCCAACTTTTAAGAAATTTGGCACAGTATTTGTTTCAAAAGCATAAATATATGGTTCAACTCTTCCAAAAATGATGGAATCTATTTTACTTGTGTCTATTTTATCTGCCATTTACTTTTCCTTTAATATATCTACAAAACGGACAACTTCGTTTTCTTGCCAATCCATTATTTTGCAATAAATACCATTATGTTTTTTATAAATATTTTTTTTACAGCCTTCACATTCTTTAGAAACTGTCACATTTTCTTCTGTTATCATCGATTTGCAACAAGAATTAGGAATTACAAATTTTAATCCGTCCATTTGCCAAATATTCCAAACTATTATTTTTGCAAATTCAATCAATTCTTTGGAAGATAAATCTTTTTGAAATTTATATTTACAATTTTCCATTACAGTAAAAAGAACATTCTCTCTTGCAAGTAAAATATTGTCCCCTTGCCATTCATAACCATAGGAACTTTGAACTGCTATCTTTGCCCAATTTAGCCAATCTTCATAAGATTCTGTATTTTCATTTACTATTCTTAGTTTTCTGTCTAAAAAACCAATACGATTTTGAACTTCTATATATTCCCCAGTTACAGCATCATATCTACTTGTAATATAAGGAGCTTCACCACAAGTAATTTCAAGCCATGTAGATTTTACATAGTCTTGCCAAGTTTTGCCTTCTGTATTTGGAAATTCAATTTTATCTGTTAAGGTTTTCCAAGTTTTAGTTGCTACATCTTCTACATTAAATTGAGATTTTCTGCCAAACCAAGTGTCATCAACTAAATTGGCTTGTGCATTACAAATCCATGCAGGTGTAAAAACTTCGGCTTTTTGTTTAACACGTTTTTGTTGTTCAAGTTTTGATTTTTCAACTCTTGGCTTTATTATGTTACCATTTCTTGATGTTATTAATTCTATAAGAATTTCTTTATCAGGAGCATAAGAATCCCCATGTGAAATATAATTATCAGTAGCCCAAATTATGTTTTTTCCAGTAGTTTTATCTTGCAATAAAATTTCGAGCAATTCTTGATCGATTTTGAGAAGTTGATTTTCTTTTATATCTATAACTTTTTCTGTATTTCCACCCATACAAGCCATTATACCACATATATATTGTTTTTTCTATCACATTCTACCACACCCCCTGTCTCAAAAAACGACACACTAAGCAAAATTTTTGCATTTTTTAGCTAGAAATTTTAAATTTACTTACACTACAGACAAAATTTAGTGTAAGTACACAAAACTTCCAGTGTAAGTACAGTTTCTCTGTATATATTATCCAGACGGCGTGTATATACACTACAGAAAAAATTTATAATAAGTAAATTTTGTCTGTACTTATTGTAAATATTCTGTTTACTGTAAGGAAACGAAATATTTACAATAAAATTTCACAAATTTGTGAATATTTTACACAAAAAAATGCTTGTGTTATATTCAAACCCGTGATATATTTTATTTATACAGTAAATTACTGTTAGTACTGAAAATCCGTTGGATTTTATAAAGGTATTTCGTAATTGTGATAAGGGGTCTTTAAAATGGCAGAGGTAACGGCTTTCGGAAAAATATTAAGAAAGCTACGAATCGACTACTCTGAAGTGTTAGGGACAATGGCAAAAAGGTTGGAAATTTCTCCAGCATATTTATCAGCTATTGAAAACAAAGGCCGTGAAATACCAGAAGATTTTATTGCAAAACTTGCAAATGAATATCAACTGAGTAAATCACAAATCAATGACCTTGAACAAGCAAAAGCACAGACCAATGGTTCTGTGGCTGTTCAGTTTGATAATCAAAAAACTGACCATAACTATGTAGAAACAGCAGTTATGTTTGCAAAAATTTTTAATAAACTGTCATCCTCTCAGGTTGAACAGTTAAAGAATCTTCTATTATCTTTTGAAGATTCGGGAGTTATAAAAAATGGAAGTGAATCAAAGTAAAGTAGAAAAAAATATTCATTCCGCATTAAATTTTACTAATGACGGAATGAATATATCAGCATTTTGGGAAAAAGTCTTATGTGCAGATGGTCATGAGATTAACCCAATATTTATAATAGAAAATATTATTCCGTTATACGATACATCTTTTAACTATTGCATTATTGAAGAATCGGAATGGAACTATGATAAATCCTTAAAAGTTTTTTATGACATATCTACAAATAAAATATTTATAAAAAGTGATACTTACGAAAAAGCACACAACGGCAACATCAAAGCAAAATTAAAAATCACACGAGAATTATGTAAATATCTACAATACTTTTATTTTAATTTTTTTAAATTTAATTCTACACCTATAGAAACATAATAGTAAGTTTTATAAAAACTGAAATTTTGGTAACTTCAGCTAGGAGGTTTTATGAAAAGTTTCGCACAAATTGGTGCTTCACTTTTCATATCAAGTTTGCTTTCGCAAACTTATATTATTTACTGCAATTTCTCACTTTGTTACGAAATTGCAACTTAAAACTTTGCTCGAAAATTGAAATTTTCTCACAAAGTTTTTATAGGGGGTTTTATGATATGAACAAATATTTAATACTTACAAAAAAAATAGCTTAAACCTACGCTAATAGATTCAAGCTATAATAAATAGAAAGTAAGATACTTTCCTACTAATCGTTATCCTACTTTTTATTTAGTTTTTTTGCAAGTAAATTTCTCCATTTTCTCTAAAAAAGATTTCGTATGAAATCTTAAAAACTAAACAAAATCGCATTATAAAAAGCGAAAAGGATAATTTTATGTCTTTTATTGAAAACATTTCCACTTTGGAAAACAGTAATTCTAGTTTAAGTGTAACATTACACGAAAATCACTTAACAAAAAATGGAACTTACTTTGCAAGAGTAAGTCGTAACATTGCAACTTTTAATAATATTATTTCTGAAATTGCAGAAGAAAACAAAGGACTAGACCCACATCTTTTACAATATGCTGCAATTCTCCTTCAAAAGAAAATTCTAAAACTTCTTGAACAAGGAAAGGCTGTAAATATTCTTGACCTTGGAACAATGTATATCGGTATGAAGTGTTCTGTAAAAGCTAAAAACGATGTAACATTAAATTCAAAATTTTGTATAAAGTTTTCGCCAACACAAATTGCACAAGAAGCAATAAATGATTTAAATGTTGATAAAATCGTATATGTTGAAAACAGTCCAGAAATTACAGCAATTACAGATTTGTATACCAATAAAGAAAATGAAACTCTAACTAAAGGCAAACCTGCAAAAATTACAGGAACTAGACTAAAACTTGGTGATGAGAATTCGGGAATTTTCTTTGCTCCAATAGATACAGAAGAAGAAATCATATCTGATGAATCAACTTGGATAAAAGTGCCACAAGAAAGCATTTTTAGAAACAAACCTACGGAACTAAACTTTTTTGTTCCAGAAACACTTGAAAGTGGTAAGTCTTACTATATTGTTTTAAAAACAAATTATATATCTAATTCACAAACAAGAAAAGAAATTCTAGAAACAGAAAGTAATCCAGTCAAAATTATCTAAAGTAATATAAATCTTGCCCTGTAGTTTTTCTTATAAATTAAACTACGGGGTAAGATTTTTATAAATTATAATATATTTGATGTAATTGAAATTTCCGAAAAAAAAGACTGTCGTAGAATATTCTATGACAGTCTTTTATATTTTAGTAAAGCACTAATTATTCAGTTTTTCCAGCCTTGCTTGCTTCTAATGCTTTAAAAGCTTCTTGTGCTTTGAAATCTGCAAATGCAGCTGATTCGTTTCTGATAAATGGTTTTTCAACTGATTCCATTTGTTTTGCTAAATTTTCAGCAGCTTTATCGATGTCGTAACCCATCAAAACATAGATTCCGCCTTCAACATCTTCCCACTTGCCTTTAATTTCTGCACCAGAAATTGTTGTGTTTGCAGTTTGAATAGAAACTTGTTCGATATATTCAATCATTTGTGTTTCATCTGCAACACCTGCATCTTGCATATAAGTTTTAAGAACTGTTTCTACATCAGTTTTTACCCAGAAAGCAATTTTGTTTCTTGCATCTGATTCTGCTCTTGCCATTGAAGAAGCACGATTTGTTCCTTTTCCAAATCCAATTTCATAATGAAGAACTGGATCTTCTAAAGCCATATCAGCAACCCATTGTGGTCTAGGAATACCTTCTGCACCAAGAACTTCTTTTGGTTTTGAAGCACAACTAAATGATACAATTACTAATGCTACTACAAACAAAATACCTAAAATTTTCTTCATTTTGTTCCTCCGTTATATTTATTATAACACCATTTCTTTAAAAAAGTGTTACTAAAAATATAATTTTTTTACAAATTAAATTCCTACAAATTTTGAGTCTACTTTGTTTTTAATATAAGCAATAAACTCATCAATTTTCATAATTTGTTGAGGGCGTCCATCTCTAAAGCGAACTGCTACAGCACCATCTGCTTTTTCTTTTTCACCAACAACTAACATATATGGAATTTTCTTAAGCTGTGCTGTTTTGATTTTTCCATTCATACGGTCGTTACCAAGATTTGCTTCAACTCTTACACCACAAGCTTTTAGTTTTTCTGTAATTTCTACAGCGTAATTATCTAGTGATGGTGCTACAGGAATTACAACTGCTTGTTGATATTGTAACCAAGCTGGTAAAGCACCTGCAAAGTTTTCTAAAAGAATACCGATAAATCTTTCAAGAGAACCTAAAACTGCACGATGGAGCATTACAGGATGATGTTTTGTATTATCTGAACCAACATATTCAGCGTTTAATCTTTGTGCGCTAGGTAATTGATAGTCAACTTGGATTGTTCCACATTGCCATTCACGACCTAAAGCGTCAATCAAAGTAAATTCTAGTTTTGGCCCATAGAAAGCACCTTCTCCCGGTTGAATTTCATATTCAAGACCTGCTTGTTTACAAGCTTCTGCCAAAGCGCCTTCTGCTCTGTCCCAGTCTTCATCTGTTCCAACTCTTAATTCAGGGCGAGTAGAGAATTTAACCAAAATCTTATCTTCTGTAAATCCAAAGTCTTTGTACATATCTTTTAAAAGATTACAGAACTTTGCAACTTCAGAAGGAATTTGATCTTCTGTACAGAAAATGTGTCCGTCATCCTGAACAAATCCACGAACACGCATAATTCCATGCAAAGCACCACTTGCTTCGTTTCTTGTACAAGAACCAAATTCTGCCATTCTTAAAGGTAAATCTTTGTAAGAGCGAAGTCTGTTTCTAAAGATTTCAACATGACCAGGACAGTTCATTGGTTTTAAGGCGAAAAGGCGTTTTTCACTTTCTGTGATGAACATATTTGCTTTGTATTTTGCCCAGTGTCCACTTCTTTCCCACAATGAACGAGGCATAACAAATGGTGTATTTACTTCAACATAACCATCTGCTCTGATTTTATCTCGAACATAATCTTTAATAATAGAATAAATTGTCCAACCGTTTGGATGCCAGAAAATTTCTCCTGGATTTTCTTCGTCAATGTGGAATAAATCTAAGTCTGTTCCAAGTTTTCTATGGTCGCGTTTTTCTGCTTCTTCAAGCATAAAAAGATATTCTTTTAAGTCGTTTGGTTTTTCCCATGCTGTTCCATAGATACGAGTAAGCATTGGGCGTTTTACATCTCCACGCCAATAAGCACCCGCGGTTTTCATCAATTTGAAAGCTTGAGAATTTAATTGTTTTGTGTTTTCAACATGAGGACCACGACACAAATCAGTAAATGTATCTTGTGTGTAAATTGAGATAACTTCATCTTCTGGAAGTTCATCAATCAATTCTAATTTGTAAGGTTGGTCAGCAAAAATTTGTTTTGCTTCTTCTCTTGAAACTTCTTTGCGAACAAAATCGTGATTCCCGCTTACAATGCGGCGCATCTCTTTTTCGATTTCTGCAAGGTCATCTTGTGTTATGGGACGAGTAAGTTCAAAGTCGTAGTAAAATCCTGTATCGATTGAAGGACCAATCGCAATTTTTGAACCTGGAAACAATTTGAAAACTGCTTCTGCCATAACATGAGCCATACTATGTCTAATTTTTGATAGTTGGCTGTCTTTTTCTGTTTTTAGTTGAATCATATATTTTCCTTTTTCTTCACGGCTACATCCCGTGGTTTATTACTTAATAGGATATAAATCTTAACATTTTCTGTCAATATAAAAAATTAACCTTGCCGAAATTACTTTTTTGACCGATAATGTTTATATGGAAAATTTAGAAAATTTTACAAAAGAACTTTTTGAAGTCTTTGACGAAAAAGTACGATGGTACGAAACTGAAGAATTACCAAAAATGTTGGAAGAATACAGAAAACTTCACGCTTATGTTGGAAATATTTACACTACTCTTTTGAAAAAAAGTACTATTACAGCAGACCCGTATAAACTTGAAAAGAAAATATCCGAAATCAAACCAATTTCTGACAAACCGTTTTCAGAATCAGAACGGAATGTTGTTATTGGAACTCGCCTTTCTGATTATGAATCTATGTTGGATTTTATCTGTAATTATCTAACTTTTTCAATTTCAAATATTAAAGCTGATAGAATTAAACAGTTAGTTGATTTTAACAATGGATTTCAATGGAACTCTGTAATCGCAACTTCAGTTAGTCCTAACACAAAAGGACTTTCTGATTGTTTAATTCCAATTAGACAAGGAACAGACGCACTTGCTACAAGTGTTTTAAATGATAGTTTAAGTAATGCAGCAAGATCAGTTGAAATAATCAACGGAATTTTGAAGGAATTTGCAGATTTTCAACGAGAAGTTTATAAAATTGAAATTCGCCGAGAAGTTATGGCTCATCCATCTTTCTTAGTTGATAAGGTTTTTGAATCAAAAGAAACTATGCTAGCTCAAATCAAAAAAGTGTTTCAAGTTGTTTCAACTAAAAAACCTTTTTATAGCGAACTTGTTGACGAAATTATTGAAGAAACAATAGGTTCTAATGCTAAAGAAAAACAACAACTACTTGTTTCAAAACTTGTAGTAAAAAAATCTACAAAAGAAAAAAAAGAAAAACAAATTGATACTCGCTCAATTCTAATGGACGCAGTTCGTTCACTTGGAGGCGTAGTTCCACAGTTAGAATCTGTTATTTCAAAATTTGAAGATAATAGTGAAGTTCTTGAAAGTGAAAAAAACTCTTTTTGGGATAAACTTATCGAGGCTATTCAAAAAGCATTTAACTTAGAAAAAAAACCTTTGATTTACAAAGTTGCTGTTCCTGAAGCCGTTACACAAACAAAACATTACGAACATATAAATTTTAATGAATATATTGCTGGCTTAGAAAAACGTTGTAAATACTATTCATCTTTTACAACAAGAAAAACTCCAGGCTATGAAAAAATAGAAGCTATGTCTAGTGATAAAGTTGTGGAATTTATTACCAAACAACTTTTAGAATGTCAAAGATTGATTACAACTCTTACTGCCTTTGATGATTTTTTTAAGGAAACGGTTACACCTTTAGATAGAAGCAGAATTAAAGGTGTAAAAATGGAAATTTCTTCCCTAAAAAATACAATAATTAAAACTAATCAAAGAAAAGCTGAATATTCTTCGTTAATTGAAGAACAAAGACAAATGCAAAAACTAGGATTGGCTTAATGAAATCAGTTTTTAAACAAAAATTTTTCTCTCTTTTTATTTTGATAACTTTAATTTGTTGTCAAAATGTGTTTTCACAATTTGATTCAAAATATCAACGTGAATTTGTAATTTCTATTTCACAAGACAATCCAGATTTAAATCCACACACTGCCTCTTACAGTACAGAAGCTCAACTTATAAATGGACTTTACGAAGGACTTTTTACTTACGAACCACGAACACTACAACCAATTCCTGCTATTTGTGAATCATTTAAACTTTCCCGTGATAAAAAAACTTGGACATTCACACTTAAAGAAAATATAACTTTTAGTAACGGAGAAAAAATAACTGCCCAAAGTGTAAAAAATTCTTGGGTAAAACTTTTACAAACAAAAGATGCTCCATATTCATCATTATTTGATATTGTTCAAGGTGCTATAGAATTCAAAAAAGGTTTAATTTCAGAAGAAGAACTTGGAATAAAAATAAAAGATGAAAAAACAATCAGTGTAAAATTGATAAATCCTGCAGAACATTTTCCAAATATTTTGTGCGTACAAGCATTTGCTATTATTAGTGAAGAAGAAAATGTTTTTTCTGGTGCTTTTGTTTTGAAAGAAATCACAGAAACTCATATCCTTTTTGAAAAAAATGAAAATTATTGGGATGCAGAAAATGTCGCATTGCCTTCAATTAAAATTTTAATTAGTGATAATGAAGATGAAAATACATATTTGTATAACATGGGAAAAATCGACTGGGCAATGGATATGCTTGATATCAAAAAAGTTTTAAATCCTCAATCAATTCATTTGACAACTCAATTTGGAACAGAATATTTTTTCTTTAAACCTTTAGAAGAACCTTGGGATAATCCAATTTTAAGAAATGCTTTGTTATCTGCAATTCCATGGAATGAATTTCAAGAAAAATCTTTGGTAAAATCTACAAATTTTATAGTTCCAATTTATGATTATCCTCAAATTTTTGGAGTTCCAGAATACGATTTAGATGTAGCTTTAGATTTAAAAAAACAAGCAGGCTTTGAAAATCAAAATTTATCATTGATTTGTGCAATTCAAGATTCTGAATATAGTTTAGAATTGGCTAAAAAACTCCAATCATATTGGAAAAAAATTGGCGTTGACCTTATAATTCAAAAAACTCCTGCAAATAGATATTTAAAAAGTATTCCCGGATGGAATGCACAAATTTTTACTTATTCTTGGGTAGGTGATTTTGCAGACCCGATGGCTTTTTTAGAACTTTTTAGAGGAGAATCATCACTTAATGTAAGTGGTTGGAAAAATTCAGAATATGATTCTTTATTAAATCAATCATCTTTGCTTTCTGGTGAAGAACGATTGATAAAACTTTCAGAAGCCGAACAATTTTTATTAGATCAAGGAATTGTAATTCCAATTTCGCACAGCATTTCTTTTAACGCAATAGACACAAGTTATGTAAAAGGTTGGTATGAAAATGCATTAAATTATCATCCATTGAAATCTATTTATCTGTTAGAAGAAAAAATTTTTACTAATATAGTAATGGCAAATTAACTAGAAATTATTTAATTTTTGTGGTATAATGAGGAGATATGAGCAGTATAGACACACCTTACAAAGTAAACCAAAAAATTGTTTATCCTAGCCAGGGAGTTGGGACAATTCAAGACATCAAAGAGAAAAAGTTTAAAGATCAGATGATTCTTTACTATGTGATTTATCTTGATGTTTCTGATATGACAATTATGATTCCTGTAGAAAAAAGTGATGAATTAGGAATTCGTGCAATTGTTTCAAAAGAAGAAGCATTACAGGCAATAGAAATGATTGGTCAAGAATTTGAACCAATAACTTCTGACTGGAAATTAAGATACCAAATGAATCTTGATTTATTAAAAAAGGGAAGTATTAACGATATTGCATCTATTGTACGCTGTCTTTATCACAGAAGCAAAGTAAAGGAACTTCCAATTCTTGAACGAAAACTTTACGATTCTGCAAAAAAACTTTTAGAAGACGAAATTGCATATTCATTAGAAAAAACAAATAAAGAAGTAGAAGCCATGATTCATGCAAAGCTTGAACCACTTGGGCTTATGCACGCAAAAACACAATCATCATTCGCAAAAGACTTCACAGATGAAGACGATGAAGAGTTCAACGACTTGGATGAAGATTCAGAAGACGAAGATGAAGAAGATGATGATGACGATATGATGGATGATGACGAGGAATGATAGTTTCTGTGGTTATTCCCGCAGCAGGTTCATCAACAAGAATGGGAGAAGGTAAGAAAAAAGAATTTTTACCACTCCCATCTCCTTTATTCCCCAAAGAAAAGAAAACAACAGTTTTAGCTTGTGTTATTCAAGCTTTCTTAGTTGCTTTTGAAAATTCCAAAGAATTTACACTAAAACAAATAATTATTGCAATTCCAAACAATCAAAATTCAAAAGAAGAAACACAAAAGGCTATTTTTACTTCAAAAAAAATTAAAGAATTATTACAAAAAATGAAAGTTGATATTTGTTTTGTTTATGGCGACGATACTAGACAAAAGTCAATTTTTAATTGTTTAGAATTTCTAAAAGAAAATAACTTTGAAGGACAAGTTACAATTCACGACGGAGCAAGACCTTGGATTAAAAGTGAATTGATATTATCTGTTTCTGAACTTGCAAAAGAAAAAGGAGCTGCGGCCCCTATTATCCCTTGTGTTGATACTTTAAAAGTTATAAATCCTAAAGAAAATTCTATTGATAAACATCTTGAAAGAGCAACTTTAGGAGCAATTCAAACTCCACAAGCTTTTGACTTTGAAACATTATATCAAGCAAATTTAAAAGCAATTGAAAATAACTTTTCTTCAACAGATGATACAGAAATTTGGAGTGAGTTTTCTGGTAGAAAAGTTTTTTATTGCGACGGCGATGTAGAAAACAAAAAAATCACATATAAATCAGATATTTTGAAGGTGAAAAAATGATTAAAGTTGGATTAGGCTACGATTTACATACTTTGGTTCCAAACAGAAAATTAATGCTAGGTGGAATCGAAATTCCTTTTGACTTAGGTGAAGACGGTCATTCCGACGGAGATGTTTTGCTACACGCAATAACAGATTCACTTCTTGGAGCAAGTGGTCTCGGAGATATTGGAGAGTTTTTTCCACCTTCAGATGAAAAATGGAAAAATGCTGATTCCAAAATGTTATTAAAAACAGCTTGGAATAAAGTCATAGAAAACGGTTGGAAACTTGAAAATCTTGACTGTGTAATCAACATCGAAAAACCAAAAATTCTTTGTCATAGAAAAGAAATTATAAAAAGTATAGCAAATATTCTTGAATGTGATGAAAACCAAATTTTTGTAAAAGCAAAAACTGGCGAAAAAATTGGTGAAATTGGCAAAAGCCAAGCAGTTGCAGCTTGGTCAGTTTGCCTTCTTTCAAAATAAAAGTTTAACTTTGATAAGTCCCTAAAATTAATTCTACTTCACCTACAGAAAGTTTTAACTTATCTGCAATAGTTTCAGGCGTCCATCCTTGATGAGCCAAAGTAACGACAGTTTCTCTTGTAGATGGAGTAATTGTACTCTTAGAACTTGTTTTTGGTAGAGTATTTTTTGAAACTTCACCTAAAGTTCTTAATTTTGCTGTAACATCTCTGTTCAAATTGTCCAAACGAGTTTCTGTACTAGCAAGCCATTCTTTATCATCCTGCAAAATATCCATGCGCTTTTCGGTTTCACTAAGAATTGCATCTAATGAATCAAGCTTACCAATTGCATCTTTTACTTTTGGAATATTTTCTAAAATAGAATCAACTTCTGTTTTCAATGTGCTAATTCTATCAGGTAATTCACCAGAAGCTCTATTACAATTTTCAAGGCGTCTTTCAATATCTTTAAGTTTTTCAAAAGCTGTATCAACATTAATAACAGTTTTATCGATTACTTCATTTTTCTTTTCTAAAATATCATATCGCTCTGTAATCAAACCGAGAGATTCTTTAAGTTGGCGTACATCAAGTTGGATATTTTGCAAATCTGTATTTGAATTTTCCAAATCCTTGATTTTTGCATCTACAGAATTTGAAATTCCCAAAAGTTTTTGAAAATCATTATCTATAGAATCAATTCGAGTTCTTTCAGAATTGAATTTACTAAGAATTTGAGCAATTTCACTTTCAGTTTTTCTTACATTGGCAAAATCATCTTTTATCCTTTCAATGTTTTTGCTAAAACTTTGTACATTAGAAATTTCTTCTTTGATGTCAGAAATATCTTTTTTAAGCTCAGATTTTAACTCATCAGCTCGTGTAAAAACCTTTGTTTGTTCAACAAAATCTTTTATTCGTTTATCAATGTCGTCCATTGATTTATCTAATGTATTTGCATTAGATTGCAATTTCAACAACATTTCTTGAATTGTAGTTTTGTTAGATTGTAATGAATTATCAATATCAATATTTTGTTTATTGATTTTTTCTTGAGTTTCTTCAAGTAATTCTTGATACGAAATTTGAAGTTTACCTATCAACTCTTGAGAATCAGTTGTTAATTTTTGAATATCTTGTGCAATTACATCTTTTGCATTATTAGTTTCGTTTACATAATTTGTAAACTCATCTTCAAAAGATGATTTTACTTGAGCAATTCTATCCTGTGCATTTTTATCCAATGCATCAAACTTATCATCAAAAATTACTTTAGCGTCCTCAAATTGATTATTGATACGCTCTTTCCAAGAATGAAAATCATCGCGGATACCTTGCAAAATAAAAGCTGATTGGTCTCGAGAATTATCAACTTCTGAAGAAATAGAACCTAAGTGCTGAGTAATTTCCTGTTCAAAAGCATTTACTTGTTCATTTATAGAATTGATATATTTATCAAATTCCTTTTGTAATTTTGCAGAAGCATCTTCTTTTGCAACAGAAAGTTGATTTAAATAATCTGTTGAAAAATTATTTATTTCTGTTCCGATTTTTTCAACTTTTTCGTCAAGTATTTTTTCTCTTGTTTCAAAAGAAGAATCTAAACGAGTAAATTTGTTATCTAAACTTTCTTGAAGTTTATTAATTTTTTCAGAAAGATTCTGAGAATATTCTGCTTCAATTGATTGTTGCTTTTCTTGATAAGTTTTAGAAATATCCTCTAATTTGTTATCAAATGTAAGTTTCCATTCCCCAAGCGAAACTGTTAAATCTTCACCTCGTTTAGAAAGGTCTGCAAAGAAATCTTTTTCAAAATCATCCAACTTACCAGAAACATTGTCGTAGGCACGTTTTTTGAGTTCATCCAGTTCTTTTTCAAGATTCCCCATTCTAATAGAAACTTCATCTGATTCAATTTTCATATTATTTTTGAAATCTGAATAATGTTTAATTTGTTCCTTTGTAAAAAGTTCAAAATCGTTGATAACTCTTTTTTGAGTATCAGCCATTTCTTGTCGTAAAGCACCATCGATTACATCAATATCAGAAGAAGTTTTTTCAATTCGATCAAAACGATAAAGCATGTCTGCTTTTAGGCTTTCTAATTTTGAGTTTGCATCATTAAAAACTTTATTGCTGTTTTCTTCATAAGATTCAGAAAGTTTACGCAAAGAGGCATTGTAAACTGAATCTACATGTGAAATTTGTTCGTTCACATTATTCATTAAAGTTGAAATTTTAGAATCAGTTTCCTCTTTCAAATTAGAAATCTGTTGATTAGAATTTTCTTGCAATTGTTCAATTTGAAGAGTTGATTCTTGTTTTAGCATTGCAATTTGGCTAGAAGAAGATTGTCGTATATTATCAATTTCTTGATTAGTTTCAGTTTTAATTTGTAAAATTTCTTTACTAGAATCTTCTCTCAATTGTGATATTTGTGAAATAG
>JAXJWW010000044.1:0-1985 GCA_036307825.1 Treponemataceae bacterium
TACCAATGCAATCATTATCACAATGGCTACTCTGTTTTTCTTTTTATTCACTTTGGAAAACCTCCAGCTTATTAACTAAATAATTGTCAAATTCAAGTTTGTATTACTTTTTATTATTATTTTTATCAATAACAAACCCTACAATTATAATTACAATTCCTAAAACCATTAATGGAATATAAATGTAATCAGGTATCTTATAAAAGAATCTGTCTATTAACGACAATACAACATATAATAAAATTCCTAGACTTCCTATAAAACTTCTTTCTTTCATTTTACTGCCTCCCATCCTAAAAATTGTAATTTGTTTGTTCTCTTCACTTTAATTAATTGTATTCAAACTCAAAATCACCATCTACACATTTGTCTATCGTTTCGAGAATAATGTAGATTGTTTTTTCGTTATCATATTTATCATCAAGTGTAATGGTTTCGTCGTAGGATTCTCCACCCTTAACAGTAAGGAGCAATTCTTTTTCGCCATCAACACCGATATAAACATTCATCTCGCCTTCAGCAAGACTTGCTTCAAAATCAAGTGTATGCTCAGCAATACCATCTCTTCTTAATTTGAAATTATTCGTTCCCTTAAAGCTATCAAATTCCATACTTGCTTCATTGCCCTGACAGGAAGTAATCAAAATGGTTGCAGAATAACTCTTGACATATCTCCCACAGCTACAGAGCATAAATAATGTAAGTATCAGTACCAATACACAACATACTTTTTTCATACCTGTATTCCCCTTTATATTTTGTTTTATCAAATTCAAGTTTGTCGAGTTGATTATATCACCAATCAACAGCTAAAGCAATAAAAGAAACAACGATTGAAAACCGAGCAGAGTATGTAAAAATTTTTACTGCATAATACAAAGAAAGACGAGCAGATTGAAATCTGCTCGTTGGTGGTATATATCAAAAAAACAAATCTATAAGCAAATTCCAGTATGTATGCAAGGCAATTGGAACCAATATGTTTCTGCTTTTTATAAATGTCCAACTGAAAATTACGCTCAATATTAAAATACTCAAAAAACCAAAGCTTGTAAAATTACTTATAAAAACGCCTTCTTGAATCCAAATCGGAAAATGAATTACAAGAAACAATAATGCGTTAATACATATGGAAATCCATTTTTTATTTTCCTTTACAGTCAAATTGAGCAACCAACCACGGAAAACTAATTCTTCTGTTAAGCCGACAAACAGCAAAGATATCACATTTTCAAAACCAAAATTGTTTGATATGGTGAGCTTACCGTTTTGTAGTATTGCACCGCCCAAAAGATAAATAGTAAAAATTATAAATACAGGCAAATATTTCAACCAGTTAACCTTAGACGAGAACATCTCTTTCAGAGTGATAAAAACTTCATCTTTGAATCGGTATATCAGAACACCTGCAGGAACTGTCCACACAAGATTTTTAATAACTCCCTCTCTTATAAATTCACTCAAAACGCCATTACCCACAACTGAAGTTATTTTTTCAAAAAGAACCAGCTCAACCAATGCCCACAAACTGAAAAATGCTATTAAATACGCAACGAAAACTTTTACTTTGTTTTGCTTAGTCATTTGATTATCATCTCTTTCAAAATCAACTGTAACAAGACTTTTATATATTCTCACTATTTTCTAATTATGAAGCTTAAATATTAAATAATAATAATGTACTTGTAAATTATTGTTAAACAGAAAACGGCTTTCAAGAAACATTTACGCCAAAACAAGAGAAGAATGTGAAACACTCCTCGCAGAGCTTATAAAGGAAATGAAAGCCGAAATTCAGGCGGAAAAGGAAAGACTAAAACAAGAGCAGAGTATGTAAAAAATTTTACTGCATAATACAAAGAAAGGGAGCTGACTAAAAAAGTCAGCTCCTGTAGTTTTTAGTTCTACAAATTGGAATTTGCCGCTCCGTCAACCTGAAAGTTTCGTGTTCTCAAGAGAATAATCTCATTACAGCACTCATAATA
>JAXJWW010000045.1:0-9113 GCA_036307825.1 Treponemataceae bacterium
CTATACAACTTAGCAACACAGGTATTACACCTGGAGCCGGAGTTAGAAACAAAAGAGAGGGAATAAATGAAAAATCTTTAAATATACCTGTAATTGCAATAGGTGTTCCTACTGTAGTAGACATGGCAACGATTACAAATGAGACTATTGACAAGATGCTAGATGCAACAAAAATTCAAATGGAAAAAACAAATCCAACAAGAAGAAAACTTACGAAAAGAAAGATTTTTCACAAGAACAAGATTTATCAAAACTTTCTTTTGAAGAACGCATGAAAATCTACAAAGAAAGATATGGTCAATCAGAAGTTAATTCTTCAAGTAAGACTAAAAAATCTGTAAAAAATAAACAAACAAATAAACGAACTCAATCCACAGAAAAAATGACAACTTCAACTACAAAAAAAATGTCATTATGGGATAAAATAAAGAAAATTTTTACAAAATAGGAAGGTAAATTTTGGTTACAGTATCTGACGTTAGTTTAAGTTTTGGTGAAAAACCACTTTTCAAAGAAGTAAATCTCAAATTTACACCGGGCAACTGTTACGGAATTATCGGTGCCAACGGTGCAGGAAAATCAACATTTTTAAAAGTTCTATCTGGAGAACTTGAACATGATAGAGGTGATATTATCATCACTCCAGGGGAGCGAATGGCTGTTCTTAAACAAGACCACTTTGCTTACGATGAATACTCTGTTATGGATACCGTAATGATGGGGCATCCAAAATTGTACAAATGTTACAAAGATAGAGAAGAAATCTACGCAAAAGAAGATTTTACAGAAGAAGACGGAATTAAAGCTTCTGAGCTTGAAGGTGAATTTTCAGAACTTGGTGGTTGGGAAGCAGAAAATCAAATTGAACAAATGCTTTCTGGTCTTGGATTGGAAGAAGATTATCACGGAAGAATGATGAGTGAATTGGACGAAAGCCAAAAAGTGCGTGTTCTTTTGGCACAAGCAATTTTTGGTGAACCAGATATTCTTCTTTTGGACGAACCTACCAACGGTCTTGACTTGGAATCAATCACATGGCTTGAAGAATTTTTAATTGACTTTCCAAACACAGTTATTGTTGTTAGCCACGACCGTCACTTTTTGAACGCAGTTTGTACTTGTATTTGTGATATCGACTATGGAAAAATTACTCCATTTGCAGGAAACTACGATTTCTGGTATCAAATGAGCCAAATTATGCAACGACAAGCAAAAGACCAAGCTAAAAAACGCGAAGAAAAAATGAAAGACTTGCGTGAATTTATCCTTCGATTTGCTTCTAACGCTGCAAAAAGTAAACAAGCAACAAGCCGAAAGAAAATTTACGACAAACTTGCTTTGGAAGAACTTCAAGTTACAAGCCGAAAATTCCCATATGTAAACTTCAAACCAGACCGAGAAGTTGGAAACAATGTTTTGCGAGTTGAAAAATTGAACTACAATGTGGAAGGTGTGCAACTTCTTAAAGATTTCAGTTTAACTGTAAATAAAGGTGATAAAATTGCCTTTGTTGGAATGGAACATAAATCAAAATCAGCTCTCTTTGATATTATCACAGGAAATGTAAAAGCAGATTCTGGAGAATATTATTGGGGACAAACAGTTTCTAACACATATTTAAGTATCGATAATTCAAGTTACTTCAAAAATGATATGAACATCACAGAATGGCTAAAACAATATTCAGCTGAACAAGATGATGCTTATGTTCGTGGATTCTTAGGAAGAATGCTTTTTAGTGGAGACGAATCTTTGAAACCTGTAAAAGTTCTTTCTGGAGGTGAAAAGGTGCGTTGTATGCTTTCAAAAATGATGCTTTCTGGGGCAAACATTTTGATTTTAGATGAACCTACAAATCACCTTGACCTTGAAGCAATCACAAGTTTGAACGAAGCGCTTATCAACTTCCCTGGTGTTGTATTATTTAATAGTCATGACCACGAATTTATTTCTTCTATCGCAAACAGAATCGTAGAAATTACTCCAAATGGTGTAATCGATAGAATGATGGATTTTGACGATTACTTAAAGGATGAACAAATTAAAGCAATGCGTCTTGAATATTACAAAGACACAGGCAAAAAAGTAAAATTCTAAGTTAATGACTAAAAATTTGTCATGCTAAATTTATTTCGGAATCTACATAACATATCGTAAAAAGATTCCGAAACGAGTTCGGACTGACACGATGATTCATTCTTATAAAAAAAATTAGGTGTGCTAGAAAATTTTCTAAAGCACACCTTTTTTTTCAACAACCTACCCTTTTGTAAATTCCAAGGCTGATTCATCAGATTTTTTTGAAATCTTAATCGTTGAATCTTCTAAGAATTTTCCAGAAAGAATTTCTTTTGCCAAAGGATTTTCAAGATAAGTTTGAATTGCCCTTTTTATTGGTCTTGCACCAAACAATGGGTCGTATCCCACATCTGATAAAAAGTTGATTGCACTTTCATCAAAATCAAGTTTTAGGCGACGAGCTTGTAAGCGTTTTGCAACTCTATCAAGTTGATTTTTAACGATAGAAGTGATGCAAGATTTATCCAAGCGACTAAAGGTGATAACTTCATCAATTCGGTTGATAAATTCAGGTCTAAAGGATTTCATCAACATATCGTGAATTTCTGGTTTTAATTCCTTAAGTTTTTCATCTGTATCGGCTTCCAAAATTAAATTACTTCCAAGATTACTTGTCATAATTATAATTGTGTTTTTGAAGTCAACAATTCTTCCTTGGCTATCTGTTAAACGACCATCATCTAAAACTTGAAGCAAAATATTAAACACATCTGGATGAGCTTTTTCAATTTCATCAAAAAGAACAACGCTGTATGGACGACGACGAACTGCTTCTGTAAGTTGTCCACCTTCATCATAGCCCACATATCCTGGAGGAGCACCGATAAGTCTACTTACGGCAAATTTTTCCATGTACTCGCTCATATCAATTCGAGTAAGAGATTTTTCGTCATTAAATAAAAAATCTGCCAAAGTTTTTGCAAGTTCAGTTTTTCCTACCCCAGTAGGTCCGATGAACAAGAAACTTCCTAAAGGTTTATTTTCGTCAGAAAGCCCTGCTCTATTTCGGCGGATTGCATCTGCAACTGACTGAACAGCTTCGTCTTGGCCAACAACTCGTTTATGCAAAACATCTTCTAATTCAATGTACTTTTGCATTTCACTTGCCATCATTTTGCTAACAGGAATTCCAGTCCAAGTTGAAACAACACGAGCAATATCTTCTTCTCCAACTTCTTCTCGCAAAAGATTTTCGTCCTCGGATTCTTCTTTTGCAAGGCGTTTTTCAATTTCTGGTATTTTTCCGTATTTGATTTCTGCGGCTTTGCTAAGATTTCCTTCGCGAGTATAACGAATTTCATCAATTCTAAGTTGTTCAAGTTCTTCTTTTAACTGACGACCTTCATCAATTCGCTTCTTTTCATTTTCCCATTGAAGTCGCATAGCTTGTTGTTTTGAAGAAAGTTCAGCAAGTTCTTTTTCAAGTTTTTCTAAGCGTTCGATGGAAGCAGTATCAGTTTCTTTTGAAAGAGCTTGTTTTTCGATAGTGAGTTGCAAAATTCTTCGTTCAACTTGGTCAAGTTCAGTTGGCTGACTTTCAATTTCCATTTTTAGTCGGCTTGCAGCTTCGTCCACAAGGTCGATGGCTTTGTCTGGCAAAAATCGACTTGTAATGTAACGATTTGAAAGTGTGGCAGCAGCAACAAGAGCCTCATCACGAATACGAACCCCATGATGAACTTCGTATTTTTCTTTTAATCCACGCAAAATTGCGATTGTATCTTCAACAGAAGGTTCGGCACAATAAACTTGCTGGAATCTTCGTTCTAAGGCAGAATCTTTTTCGATGTATTTTCTGTATTCATCTAAAGTTGTAGCACCAATAACATGAATTTCACCACGAGAAAGTGCAGGTTTTAGCATATTGGAAGCGTCCATTGAACCTTCACTTGCACCAGCTCCAACAAGAGTGTGTAATTCATCAATAAAAAGAATGATACGACCTTCTGATTTTTGAACTTCAGAAATTACGCTTTTTAATCGTTCTTCAAATTCGCCCCGAAATTTTGCACCTGCAACTAAAGCACCTAAATCCAAGGATAAAAGTCTTTTGTCTTTCAAGCTGTCTGGAACATCACCAGAAACTATACGACGAGCCAAACCTTCTACGATGGCAGTTTTACCAACTCCCGGCTCCCCAATTAAAACTGGATTGTTTTTTGTTCTTCGGCTTAAAACTTGCATAACTCGGCGAATTTCTTCATCACGACCAATTACTGGATCAATTTTTTCTTGTTTTGCAAGACTTGTTAAATCTTTACAATATTTTTCCAAAGACTGCATTGTTGCTTCTGGGTCTTGATTTGTAACCCGCTGATTTCCACGAACGGCTTTTAATGCAGATAAAATTGAATCTTTTGTAATTCCGTTGTTTCGTAACAAATTTCCACAACGACTATCTGATTGTGCAATGGCTAAAAATAAATGTTCTGTAGAAAGATATTCATCTTTTAACGAAGTAACTTCAATTTCTGCCTTGGCGATTATTTTCTGTAATTCTGGCGAAAAACTAACTTGAGCATTTCCTGTAATTCTTGGATAAGTTGCCAGTAAATCTTCTACTTGTTGAATTAAGGTTGAAACTTTTAAACCAATTCTTTCAACAAGAGGAGGAATTACACCATCTTCCTGCTCTAAAAGAGCCAAGAGTAAATGTTCTGTACCAATTTCGCTATGGTCTTCTTGTTGTGCGATTGAGTTTGCTTGTTGAATAGCATCTTGTGCTTTTAGTGTAAATTGATCATAATTCATACCTAAAATGTAATGCTATTAAATTGAAAAGGCAAGTATTTTTTGAAAAAGTTAACGCCATTACAAAATAAATTTATATAATTTATTAAGCTTAGTATTCGCCGTATTCACAGCCACAATTTTCTACACGAGCATGTTCAAAGAGTTCCAAAGATTTATTTACCTTTTTGTAAAGACGAATTTCTCCACTTCCGCTTCCTCCACTCCAAAGAGTTTTATGAGGCATACTTCCGTCTGGATTTAGATAATTCATAAAAATCATATCTGATTTTTTACAGAAAATATCGATATCAAGAAGATATTTTGAATTTTCAGCACTTACTGTCCAGTGTCCTACTTCAGCATTTTGATTAAAATTAAAATTAATTTTATCATTTCTGAATAAACAATTTGGAGAAAAACTATAAGTTTCGTTTTGATGAGTAAAAAATACTTGAAGTCCTTTTCGTTTTGCCCCCACGACGGAAACACCACCCACATCAAAACAAGAATTTTGCAAATATTGCCCCGTAATCAAACTTTTCAAATTTGAACTAGAAAGCCACAACCAAGGATTAGTAAAGCGTTTTCCCCAAAATTTATCTGCATGACCATAAGATTTTTGTGGAATAACAGCATATTCAACTCCATCAAAAACTACAGTTCCGCCATAAATAGTTTTTACACCTTGAACAAACCAATGAATTTTAGAATCGGAATGAATAGGCTTTGCTGAAAAAGGAAATCTTTTATCCATTTTCAAGTTCCATGACATAGAACCAGAAGTACACATATATTCTGGATGAGTTGAAGCCTGAGAAAATGAAACTTCTACAGAACCTACTAATTCTGTTTCTGTAACTAAAAATGTTTCTGACTTAATATTAAGTTTGCGTTTGCTGACAGAAATTTCACCTATTGGCAAAAAGGAATGAAGTTGTTTTCCATCATCGCCCCAAGAACCAGCTTTTACCATAAAAAAAGATGGCTTTACATCTTGCATAGACAATGGACTTTTACCAAAGGATACTTCTTTTTGAGAAAGACCAGGATTTACAATATAAAATTCTATAAAAAAAGAACGAGATGCGCCTGTTAATTTATTGTATCCTGTAAATGAATGGCGCCACATATCAAAACCATTTTTCTTTGCAGCGCCAGAAAGCATAAATCTATTTTTCTTACGATTTTCCCTTGAAATTGACATACTTCTCACCCTCAATAAAAGATAAAATTCCTTTATTTGATTTTCGGTATATTTAGTATGAAATCTTAGAAAAATCTACAAAAAATCCAATTTATTAATTATATTTATTCTGCAATATCATCCAATGCTTTTGAAACTTCTTTTTGATCAGTTGGGAAATATTCATCAAGAAATTCATAACATTCCATTGCATTTCTTTGTACGTGCTCATACCAAATATAGTACAATTCATCATCCAAATTTCCAGGATAAGGAGCACCTTGGATATCTGAAACCAATTTTCTTAATTTTTCTGAACATTCTTTGAATTTTTTATCCATAAAAAGTACCTGCTTATATTATTTAAGAGTTATTACTATATTATAAATCCAAATCTACAATTTTACCAGCATTTTCTTCTGTTTTTGTAAAAATAATTACAGATTTACCATCTTGTGCATTTTGACAAATTTCTTTTCCAGAAGAAACAACATCTGATAATGATGAATTTAACAAAGTTGACAATTTATTGTATCGTAATTCATAAGTAATTCCGTATAAATAGCGAATAAATTGAACAAATCCCTTTGATGATGGAGAGCGAGGTTGAATTTCTTTGCTATAAGAACCAGTTTTAACTCGTTCAAATTCAATTTCATCAAGTTCCCAATTATCAATATTTTTGAAAATATTTTCAAATAGTCCCTTTGAATTATGCGGATTGGGGTCACGATAAGTTGCTACAGAAAACATACTTTCTAAGGCATCTGGCATAGCAAATGCGCCGTAACATCCACCGATAGTTCTAAGTTGTTCCCATAAAACTGTATTTGAAAGCCAATGTGCAAACATTGATTCATAAACCGCCTTAGAAGTTCCATAAGGTGAAGCTTTGAATCCTTTTGCATAATATCCTACTTGGGAAGAAACTACAAATTGCTCTAAATCAGAAGTTTCACCTTGAATATCAACTAAATCATAAAATTCTTTGTCATCACAGATAAATGGAAATTTTAGAGATTCTTTATGATAAGGGAATGAAGAAATTTCACTTTCTAAAGATTTTTTTGCCCTTTCAAGTCCTGAATTTTCAGCAGTAACATGCACAATAAATCCACTATCAACGACAACTTTGTGAATTCGCTCTAAAGTTTCTTTCAAAGATTTGATATTTTCTTTTGCAAATTCTGGTGAATTTAATACAAATAATTGTGATAATCCATTCCATATTTCATCAATACATTTTGACTTTGAATACTTACAAGATGCTCTTGATGCAGAATAAGTATGCCCCATAGGAATAATTGATGAAGTAAAATCATTTTTATATTCTGTAAGCAAATCTGATAATCTGTCTAAATCAGAAAAATCAACAGTTTTAATTAGAGAAAAAAGCATTTTGATTGCATCTTCTGTTTTTTCTTCAAGCATTTTCATACGAACAAAAAGCCAGTTTCTTGACAAAACAGAATCATAATCATACATACATTTAATAAATTCTTTATTGTCAAGATTTGCAGCATGTGCTTTATCAATCAAATCTGGTGTTACAGAAGAAGTGAATAAACTTGCACCCAAACCTCCTGTATATTTTGATGTTTCGCATGAACTTTCCGCCCAAGACATTCCAGCAAAACTTACATTAGTTAAAGCACCAGAATAAAATGGAAGATATTTATAATCTTTTGGGTCTAGTAAGTCAACTGGGAAACACAAATCAACATAAACAATTCCATTTACATTTTCTTGATTTTCAAATAAATCTACACCTAAAATTTTGCTTCGTTTAATTGTATCATTTTCAATTTTTAAGTCCAAATCTTTAGAAGATAAATGAGGAATCAAACTACACAATTCCGGAGAATCAGTCATTTGTTGATATTCATTTAATTTTTTTGTTTCTTCTTTGATATTTTCAAAAAAAGCATTTCGTTTTGCTTTTGGAATAGATTTACAAATTGACTTTATCTTTTTATCAAGAATTTTTTCAGTTTTCTTGTTAAAGTTTTTATCTGGAATTACAGTTAAACAAACTCTATTTGGATTATCCAACAAATATTTTTTTATCAAATTTTTTACATAATCTGGCTGAGTTTTAATTTTTTCTTTGATTTGTTCAAAAACTTCATTTCCTGAAATTGTTTGAGATGGATTTGCTCCATTCATCCAAGAACGATAAGCTCGGCGCATTAAAACTAATGAATATGGACCATGTCCTCGATTGATTTCTCTATTTGAAAAATCCAAAGACATAATAGCTGTATCAATATCATCTTTAGTAAGTCCATTTTTTACCATTTTTTCTAATTCAGAAAGAACAAATTTTTCAAAGTTTTTTTCTTTTCCTTTTTTAACGCCTCTGACACCTAAAGTAACAAGTAAATATCGTAAAGAAGTATCGATAGAAATTGCATTTATATCTTCACATAAATTACTTTCCAAAATAGCACGATATAAAGGGGCTCCATCATGACCAAGCAAAACTTCAAAAAGAAAAGCTAATTCCATTCCTGAAAGACCGTTGGTGGTTTCGTCTGATTTCCAACCTAAAACAACATTTGTTCCTTTGGAAGAATTTTCGATAGGACCAAATTTTGTGATGTATTTTGGTTTATCAAAACTTTTAGAGAAAGTCATTTTGTCGATATCAAAGTTTAATTCATTCTTCTCTGCAAATTCAGGATTTGATAAAAACTTTTCGTTTATAAAATCAAGTTGTTTTTTTGTAGAAATATTACCGTACAAAAATAATTTACAATTTGAAGGATGATAATAGATTTTATGAAATTCTTTAAATTTTTCGTAAGTTAAATCTGGAATACAAGTTGGTTCTCCACCAGAATCCTTGGAATAAGAAGCGTCAGGAAATAAAGATTCTGTGATATATGTTGTTATCACATTATTCAAACTTGAATAATCCCCTTTCATTTCATTAAAAACAACTCCCTGAAATTGAAGTTTTCCGTTTTTGTCAAATTCAAGACGATGAGCTTCTTGCAAAAATGTTTCTTTTGTTAAAAGCGGAAAGAAAACTGCATCTCCGTAAACTGCCATCAAGTTAAAATAATCAGTTTCGTTTAAAGAACTTGCAGGATAAACAGTTTTATCAGGAAAAGTC
>JAXJWW010000046.1:0-7745 GCA_036307825.1 Treponemataceae bacterium
GAGTATGTTGAAAATGTTTGCGACCGAATTGGAATGAAAAATCCAATTAAGAAAACTGACAGAGCGTTAATTTGGAAATCTTTAGAAGAAGCAGAAGAAAAACTTGAAAAAAATAAAACATGGCCACGGAATTTTGCAGCAAAAAAAATAATTGAAAAAATGAAACTTGCAAAAGAAAATGGCAATACAGATTTTTGCACAGAATATTCTTTTGTGGACGAAGCTCAAGATTTGCCACCAGTAATTCTTTCTTTGATAAAAGAATCTACTAATCAATGTGTTTTTCTTGCAGGGGACAGCGACCAGTCAATTTACAGAAAAGGATTTAGTTGGAATAAATCTGGAATCGATATTCGAGGACGAACAAAAATTCTTAAAACAAATTTTCGAAATACAAATCAGATTCACGAATTTGCAGAAGCGTATCGTAAAAATTTTAAGAATATGGATAAAACAACAAAGCCTCTTGCATTTAGACCAGGTCCGCCAGTTGAACTTACGATTTCAAAAAATACAAATGATTTAAATCAACAACTTGTTCAACAAGTAAAACTTCTTTTGAATATTTTAAAATATGAAGAAGAAAATATTTGTATCATTGCTAATCAAAAACAAAAACTTGATAAAATTAAAAATCAATTAGAATCTAAACTTGGCGTTAAAAGCATTCAAATTGCTGATACTGATTTTGACTTTGCCGAAACAAAAGGTATCAGACTTAGCACAATGCAAAATTGTAAAGGTTTAGATTTCCCTGTTGTTTTATTTATTGCAGACCATAGAATACAAGGTGCTGAAGAATTATCTTGTTTTGATTCAGAAACATATTACGAACAACAATACAATATGGTTTATGTTTGTTTAACTCGTGCAATGGAAATGCTACATATCTTTACTGTAGAAACAACTGAATTTTCTCCATTTAAAGATTTGACAATTACAAATTAACGATTATATTAATCTCACAAAGGAATTATTTCTTAAAAAATAATTTTTCAGTTGCTCTGTCACTAAACGCTAGAGTGATATGTTAAATTATTTAAACCTGATGAAGTTTTTTATCGGGGGAGGGAACATCAAGTTCAACTTAATTAGCACACATCAAAAATGATGATAAAAATGTGTAAGGGAGAACTGGTAAATCTTGATGATTCCTCTAAAAATAATAGAGTTCTCCCTTTTTCTTGAGAGGTTAATATGAATAATAAAGATTTTTTAATTAAGTACATTGAGGATGATGATGAGGTAATTCTTCGTGCTTATGTTGGAAAAGAAAAAATAGTTAAAATTCCAGAAAGTGTAACAACAATTGATAAATTTGCTTTTGCAAACGATGTACAATCAAACGATATTATTGAAAAGATAATTCTTCCTTCAACAGTTCTTAAAATTGAAAAAGAAGCTTTTGCATATTGCACAAAATTAAAAGAGATTATTTTTAATGACGAAGTTGAATCTATCAATTTTAAATGTTTTGTGGGATGTGACTCTCTTGAAGAAGTAAAAATTCCCCCACGAATTGAAACAATAATTACTTTTCCTAGAAAAAATAATTTTACAAAAATTTATGTAAATGATAATTTAAAATTTGTTACAGAAGATGCATTCGATATTTATAATGAAGAAAAAGATGAATTTGAATCTTGCACAACTGAAATTCTTTTACAAAATCCAGTATATAAAATAATCGATGGATTTATGGTTAATACAAAATTTATGATTACATTATACCGAGTTGATAAATCATCTTCACATGTAAGAATTCCAAATGGAATAAAAACTATCGGAACAGGAACTTTTAACGAAATGGATTTTACATTATTTCATTTAAAAGATGTAAAACCAATTGAAACAGTTGTAATTCCAGCATCAGTTAGAAGAATAAATTACAATGCATTTGATTCTTGTGAAAATTTACGAAGTGTAAAATATGAAGGAAAATCAGCATCCTTAAGTATTGATGAAGATGCATTTTATGATTGTAAACAATATACAGAACATGAAAACTTGATTGAATGTTCAGATGTGAAATTCTCAGGCAAGTCAAAAAAAATTACTCATTTGATGTTAGAACGATTTAAAGTAATTCACAAAAAAATACAATCAGGAGCTTATCCGAATACAGAAAATCTTCGACAAGCGTGTATCGATATTTTAGGTTTGGATAATAAACTTAGTATTGCAACAATTAGTCGGGACTTAGAATATTTACGAAATAGTATGGAAGCCCCAATTGAATATAACCGTTATGAAAATGGATATTACTACACAGAAGATTTTGAATTGAAACTTTAACTTGAATCTACACAATTGGGTCGCCACAGTATTGTTTTCTTTTGCAATCTTTACAGTGGGCGCCCATCCAAACTTGGTCAAATTGTTGTGATGCTTGTTTTACAAATTCTTTATTACTAGAAAGAACTCCTGCTTCGAAGTTTCGTGTGTTTGAACCTTTCATTCCCAATCCAGCACCAGTTAAATTTGCCGAACCTACATAAGCAGTTTTCAAATCAAAAATGATAATTTTAAAATGTACTCGAGGACAAATAATTCGTTCCATACCTTCAATTAAGATAGGATATTTATCAAAATCTTCTCTAAAAGCTTTCCCAGGTTCTTTTGCATGAATAAGTCTAATTTCCACGCCAGATTTTGCAAGTTCAGAAAGTATTTCTAAAAGAGGTTTTGTTGAATGACCAGATTTTACATATAAATCTTTTATATCGGCAGTTCCAATCCATAAAGTTTTTTTTACTGATTTGATTTTTTCGATAACTAAATCGTAGTGGTCTTCATTTGCTATATATTGAAATTCCAAAGTAGGTGAGGGTGAAGTAGATTTCTCTTTTTTTGCAACAACAGATTTTTTATTCTTAGGAGTTTTAGATACCTTACTTGTTATCTTTTTTTCATCTTTAGAGATTTTTCTTTTAATCATGTTTTTAATATAACATAAATGTTTTTGTTGTCAACTTAATTACTAAACAAAATATTTTTCACTCTGTCGTAGAATTAGAGATATAATACTTTATATTATACTTGAGATGGAAATATAGAAAAAGTTTCCTATAGTAAACTTTTGGACTTAATTTATTTTTAGAAAATGCTGAAAAACTCTGAAATTTATATGTCTACAATGTCTACATTTTTACCCCCTGTGTAGTATCGTAATTCTTTGTAATATATAGAGTTACGATAAAATGTTTACACCCTTTATCTTGCCAGCGAATACAAATACGTTTTTTATCAATTTTTATGGAATTTAACTAAAAAAAGTTTACTATGGTAAACTTTTCGTTAAAACGATTATTTTTTGTAGTATTATCTAATGAGAATGTTGGTTTTGTTAATAAAATATATGTTTACTATAGTAAATTAAAATAAGGACTAATCAATAAAAAAAGTTTATTATAGTAAAATCAATATATTTTTTACAACAAATATAATTTCTAAGTTATTAAAGTTTCCTATAGTAAACTTTTCTCAAATAAAACATTTTTATTCTCATCCATTTTATCAAGTATAGAATCAAATTGTATCATACCTACTTGATAGAATATTAACTAATTTACTTTCATATTGAGTTATCATAATCTAAAAGAGTAGAGCATATAATAAGTTTACTATGGTAAACTTTTCATAAGCTCATTTATTTTTATCTAAGGTTGTTACAAAAATTGTTAATGAATATATGTTTACTATAGTAAAAAATTTTTAACAATTGATATAATTTCAACTTTGTAAAAGTTTCCTATAGTAAACTTTTTGATGACTAACTTTTTATTGCAAAAAAAAGCTAGTATCCACAAACTCATTAGGTTGGGAACTAGCTTTATATCAATTTAATTTATGGATGTATTTCCGATTTAATTAACGATTGTTGATGAGTTTTGTTAATTCAACAGGATCAACGATTTTGCCGTCTTTGTAAACTCTCATGTTTCCAGAAGCAATTTCATCAATCAAAATAACTTCACCGTTGTTGTATCCGAATTCGAATTTGATGTCCCATAAATCAAGACCAAGTGTTTTTAAATCATCAGCAACGATTTTTGTGATTTTTAATGTTTGTTCTTTCATGCTGTTGAACATTTCTGTAGACATAACTCCAAGAGCAGCCAAACCTTCACTTGTAACTAAAGGATCGCCTTTTTCGTCATTCTTGAATGTACATTCTACATATCCACCTTCAAGAGGTGTACCATCTTTGATATATTCACCATAACGACGGATAAAACTACCTGTTGCAACTAATCTACAAATTACTTCCAATCCATGTCCGAAAACAGTTGCAGGAAGAACTTCCATTGTAGCATCTTCTAAATTTGCACTTACATAGTGTGTTTTAATTCCAGCTTCTTTCAATAATTCAAAATAATGAATTGAAGTTTCCAAGTTTGCTTTTCCAATTCCTTCAATTGTTAAGCCAACTGTATTTTCACCTGGATCAAAAACTCCATCTTTTCCTGTACAGTCGTCTTTGAATTTAAGCATTACATTGCCATTTTCAAGACTGTAAACATCTTTTGTTTTACCTTCGTAAATCTTTTTCATTGATTATTCCTTGATTGGATTAGATTCGTTAATATTTTATATAAATTATAAAAGTAAATCAATAATTTATCAAAAAATTTTATGATTTTTTTATCGATTTTTAAGTGAAAATACTATCATATTTACAAGATATTTTTGTATATTTATACAAATTACAATGCATAAATATACATTCAAACGGATGGTTTATTTGTAAAATTAAAAAATACGTGCAGAAATGCGTGTATAACAATTTTTTTGTAAAAATCGTCAAATTTCATTATGAAAGTGTAATTGATGTGTTTTGAGCCTTTTGTGTGCGTATTTTGGGGTATTTTTTTGTAAGTTTACATATTAAAAAGTACACAAAAAAAATAATAAAGTTAAAAAAAAAAATGTTTAACCGAGAGGCAAGATAAAGAAAAGTGTGTTGTAATCGTGTAATTCTTTGTGTTATATAAAAATAAAAGTGTGTTGTTGAATTTTTTACGACACACTTTTTGTACTGTAAATTTTTGCTAAAAGAGTATAGGTGAAGTGATTTTTTTTACTTCCAAATTGCATAAATATACAATTATAATCTTTATGGATTTTCAAGATAACTATAAATGGTCCAGTACTTGTCAAGGATCTGTTCCTCAGGCTATTGTATGTTTTCTTGAATCGGAAAATTTTGTAGACGCTATTAGAAATGCTATCAGCATTGGTGGAGATAGCGATACTATCGGTGCAATGACAGGTGCAATTGCAGAAGCATATTACGAAGTTCCAAAATATTTACAGATAATTGCAAAATGGTATTGTCCTCGTTCAATGTTCAAATACATAAAAAAATTAAAGAAAAAATTTAAGCTAAAATAAAGGGAAGGGAATGAGTAAATTTTTTACAGAAAGTACAACCTGTTCGTATAAAATATGTTAGATTTCTACTACTGAAATCTATAGTATTTATATAAAAATTAAAAAAAAATATTGAAATTTAATAAATTTTTTTCGTAAAAAAATTGGTTTTATAAACTATACTATATGTGTTCAACATTAATCTTACAAAATACAAGGGATAATGAATGATAAGATGGGAAAAAATAACAAATCAAAAAAGGATTCCTACATTAGAATATTATCGTTTTAATTAGAATCAAACGAAATTACAAAGTTTGATTTATGCAAAACAAGAAAGGAGTGTAAATTTATTATGAAAGAAATTTTGGGAACCGGAAAAATTAATCATTCAATTTGGTCTGAAAATGATTTAGAAGAACTACGAAAAAAAGCTGCAGAAGGAAGTATTGGTGCAAAAATTGAACTTGCTGTACTTGAAATCGAAGACGAACATGATGTTGAAAAGAATATCGCTTTTTTGGAAGATTGTGCTGGAAAAGAAAATTCTCAAGCCCTCATTAATTTGTATTTTCTCTATAGCTTAACAGATTATGAAAAAGCTTTTTGTTATATTAAAAAAGCCACTGATCTTGGAAGTGCATGGGCTATGGAAATATTGGCTATCAATTATATGTTAAAGAGAATCTCTTGTGATGAAGATGATTTGATAAAGGAATATTTTCTTGAACAAGAAAAATGGCATCTTGCATCTCATAAAGCTTCTGAAACTGAAAAAAATGACCTTTTGCCATCTGGCATTGTTCTAAATATGAATGAACTTACTAACTTGTATGAAAATTCAAATCCAAAAAATCCTCTCTACAATACTGAAAAAGCTACAGAATGGAGAGAAAAAGCAAAAAAATTTGCAAAAGAAATAAACGAAGATTAAATAGCAGTCTTTTAAACTCGTTTTTTCTACACCTATTATTTAACAATGTAGAATAATAGGTGTAGAAAGAGAAAGAGTATGAATTTTTTTTGCTTGCAAATTATTAAAAGTTCAAAATTTGCTATACATTTCCCAATTCCCATCAATAAAAATTGATAAGAAAATATGTATTTACGCAAATAATTTTAGAAAACTTGACAAACTAAATGAAATAATCAAAAAATATTCCTATTACTTTGTTATAGCAGGGGGAATTGAAATTGATATTCCAATAGAAACTTGTGAAACTAATCTTTTTAAAATCTTACAAACGGCGGCTAGCATATGAGATTAGATTTTTCACATACAAGAATAATCATTAGACCTGGAACAACTAATATGTTAGCTTCCCGAGAACAACTTTTAGAAATAATAAAAACAATTATGAAAAATGATCCATTCAGTGGAGCTGTGTTTATATTTTGTAATCGAAGAAGAAATATTCTAAAAATGATTTGGTGGGATAAAACAGGTTTCTGGGTAGCTCAAAAAAAACTAGAAAAAGGATATTGGCCGTGGCCTAATACGCAAGAAGAAGTAAAACAACTTAATCTTGATCAAATAGAAATGCTATTGAAAGGAGTTGATTTCTTTAAAGGTCATGAAGAATTATTTTTTTCTGAAATAAATTAAAAAATCTTTTAAAACCCCTTTTTAAATATTTTTAAATGTAGTAACATTTAAATTGTGGAAAATACAGGGGAAATAACATTAGAAGAAGCTCTAAGAATGCTTGCTGCTGCAAAACTTCAAATTGAAGAACAGCAGCAACTACTAAAGTCAAAAGAAGATGTTATATTAGAAAAAGAATTAAAAATAGACACTCAAATAGCAATAATAAATCAAAAAAACATAGAACTTGAAACTGAAAAACAAGAAAAAGAAAAATTAAGAATAGAAAATTTACGATTACAAGAAGAATTATCAACACATCTTGCATATAGATTCTGTTCCCATTCTGAAAGATATGATAATCACCCAAGCCTATTTGATTTTGAAGACGAAACACTTATACCATCTGAAACAGAACTTGAAGCCTCTGTAGTAGGAGAGGGACCTTACACAGAAGAAAAGGTTAGGACTTACATTCGGCGAAAATGTGGGCGAAAAGCTATAGATGATTCAACTCCTACAAAACAAGTATATCATGACATTAGTGAAGAAGAAAAAATATGTGCTTGTGGATGCATGTTAAAGAAAGTTGGGGAAAATTCAACAAAAAGGCTTCGAATTATACCTGCAAAAATGTATGCAATTGAAGATATTTATCCTAAATATGCATGTCCAAATTGTGAAGGAAGTGGTGATGAAGATAAACCTGTTTTCCGACAACAACCAGCTGTAAAATATTTTATTCCAAAATCAATTGCAACAAATGAATTGTTAGCTTATGTAATGA
>JAXJWW010000047.1:0-2507 GCA_036307825.1 Treponemataceae bacterium
AAAAAATAATTTTTTAGGGAAAATTTACTTTGCTAATTTTATATTTTAAATCCTTTATTTTGGAGGAAAGTTTTAAATGAAATTTATTATTAAGCCTATTTATATTTTTATCTTAGGTGTTTTTGTTGTTTCTTTACTTTGTGGATGTGGCGTAAATCCTAAACAGATAAAAAGAATGCAAAATTTGGAAGAAGGTGTTTCTAATCCAACTACAATTGAAGAATTAAAAGATGCTATCGAAAAATATCAGCACCGTGTTGAAGATGTAACTTCAGCTGCTGCACAAACTGGAATTTGGTATAAAATTTTAGCTTCTCGTTATTTAGATGATGGGATGTATGGCGAAGCTTTAAAGTATTATCAAAAAGCAATTGAATATTTTCCTACAAATCAAAATTTGTATTATTGGGTTGGTGTTTGCGCTGGTTATATGGCTAAATCTAGTTTAGATTATAATGGGTCTGGAAATTTTTCACAAAAAGAAAATTATCTTAAACTTTCGGAAAGTGCTTATTTACGAGCTTTAGAATTAGAGCCTACTTATGCAAGAGCTTTATATGGTCTAAGTGTTTTATATGTTTTTGATTTAGATGAAAGTGAAAAAGCAATTCCATTATTAGAAAAACTTTTAACAATTGAAACTAGAAATACTGACGCAATGATGATTTTGGCTCGGGCTTACTATGAAAATTATGATTTTGATAGTGCAGTTGCTTTATATGATAAAATTATAAGTATTTCAACTTCACCTGAGAAAAAAGCTGCTGCAGAAGCAAATAAAAAACAAGCTTTGGAAATGTCATATGGAGAATAAAAACTTACTTTTGCAACTTGGAATTGCAAGATTAAGTTTTTTATCAACAGAAGATAAGCTAAAATTAGAAAATAATCTTGACAATGTAGCAAGCCTTGCGTTACTTTCTATAGATGAGATATCTTTTATTGTTGGCAGAGTAGTAAATACAAAAGAGTGGCCTGTAGAAAATTTTGAAAAACTTGTTCTACGGGATTATTCTTTAATGGACACATATAAAATTGATTTTATACATTGCAAAGATACTAATTATCCTGTAATGTTAACTCAGGTATATGATTGTCCTTATGCTTTGTTTGCAAGAGGAAATTCTGCTATTTTGAATAGTCCTTCTGTTGCAATTGTGGGAACAAGAAAGGCGAGTATGTCAGGAATGAAAGCTGCTTTTAATTTTTCAAAGGATTTGGTTGCTTCTGGTTATACAGTTGTTTCTGGTTTAGCAATGGGAATTGATACTGCAGCTCATAGTGGCGCTTTGTCATCATCAGGAAAAACTATTGCTGTTTTGGCTTGTGGTTTGGATAATTTATATCCTGCTGTGAACAAAAAATTAGCTTCAAGTATTATCCAAAATGGTGGTTGTATTGTTAGTGAATATTCACCCTGTGAACCTCCTTTAAAGTGGAGATTTCCCGAAAGGAATAGGATTATTTCTGGACTTTCAGAAGCGGTTGTTGTTATGGAATCTCCTGTAAAGTCAGGTGCTTTGATAACAGCAGATTTTGCCATTGAGCAAAATAGAGATTTGTTTTTTCATGAAAGTGCCCTTGTTTCACAAGAACGATATAAGGTTCTTGCAAAACAAAAAGGTTATTCTGAAAAAATTCAATCTCAAAGAAGTGTTCAACACTATATAGAAGAAGGTGCTCCTTGCATTTCTTCGGTAAATGAGTTAATGATGTCTTTATTTAGATAATATTTTGTGATATATATAAATATATATGAGGATTTTTTTATGGCACAGGTAAAAACAAAAAAGGCTAAAAGCGACAAAAAAACAAAACAGACTTTAGTTATCGTAGAGTCTCCTGCAAAAGCAAAAACTATTGAAAAATATCTTGGACCTGGATTTACAGTTAAAGCTTCTATGGGGCACCTTATCGATTTGCCAAAATCGAGAATGGCTATTGATATTGATAATAACTTTCAGCCTGAATATATCACAGTTCGTGGTAGAGCAAAGATTTTAAAGGAATTACAAAAGGATGCAAAAAAATCTGATGTTGTTCTTCTTGCAAGTGATAACGACCGCGAGGGAGAAGCGATTGCTTGGCATTTAAATAATTCTTTTAAAGATAAAACAAAAGCAGAAATTCAGCGAATTGTTTTTAATGAAATAACACCTGTTGCAATTTCCGAAGCTGTAAAAAATCCCTCAGAAATAGATGAAAGTAAAGTTAACGCACAAAAGGCTCGTCGTGTTTTAGACCGTCTTGTTGGATATAATTTATCACCTCTTTTATGGAAGAAGGTAAAGAATGGACTTTCTGCAGGTCGTGTTCAGTCTGTTGCTTTACGATTGATTTGTGAACGAGAAAAAGAAGTTGAAGATTTTATCCCAGAAGAATATTGGTCTTTAGAAGCTGATTTTGCAAAGGGAAAATCTACTTTTACTGCTCAACTTGTTCAATATGCAGTAAAAAAGCCTGAACTTAAAAATGAACAACAAGTAAAAGACATTATTGAAGAAATT
>JAXJWW010000048.1:0-29171 GCA_036307825.1 Treponemataceae bacterium
ATTTCTGAACTTTTAGAAATTGCTGATGAATTGAACGATGAACTAAATCAAAATTCAAATGATGACTTTGAAGAAAATACAGAAAATTTTGAAACTACAAAAGAACTTCCATTTACATATAATGAAACAACAATTGATGTAGTTTTAAGAAATCCAGCATGGGCTTATGTTTATTGGGATATTAGCGTTGCTGATTTACAAGATGTTATAAATGTAAAAGATTTTTCAAAATTATTATTAAGAGTGCATTTTTGGGAATCAGAAACAGCAGATAAAATCGAAGATGTATGTGAATTAACAATTTCTGTAGAAGATAGAGCACAGTACATCTTTTTACCTGCAGGAAAAAAATATTTTTCAATTGATTTGGTAGCAGAATTTTTCAATGTAGAGCCACAAAAACTTTCAACATCAAGATTAGTGGCAATACCAGCAGGTGCGCCTGTGATAAGTCTTGAATCTCTGGATAAACCAGTATCACCAATATTACAACTTTCTGGGATGCAAGAACTTTTAAAATCACATTATCAAAATCATAGGCAATCATTTAGCTAAAAAGAGGAATAAATATGTCAAAAAAATCTCTTGTACTCCATTTAGTTGCACACAAAGGTTATTTTAAACATTTAGAAACTGAAAACATTTCAAAAAACCAAATTTTATTTATAGCAATTTCTCAAATCTACTTGCCTTTATTAAATATGTTTGCAAATTTGGAATCAGATGGGATTCCATTTAAAATGGGTATCACAATTTCTCCAACTTTATGTGCTCAGTTAAGCGATCCTGTTTTGCAACAAAAATATATTGAATGGCTTGATAAGTTAATTGTTCTTGGCGAAAGTGAAATTCAACGCTATACAGAAGGTTCTGAAAAATATGAACTTGCAAAGCATTATCTAAAAACAGTAAAACGAGACAAAAGAGATTTTATCGAAACTTTTAATCAAGATATTTTATCAAAATTTTCATACTATGCTAAAAAGGGAAATTTGGAACTTTTTGCAACAAGTGCAACTTTTGCTTTCCTTCCTCATATTAGCGATTATAACGAAGCTATCAATGCTCAAATTGAAGTTGGTCTTTTATCACATAAACATTATTTTGGAATTGCTCCAGAAGGATTTTTTCTTCCACATTTTGGATATGTTCAAGGTTTTGAACGAAATTTAAAATCTTACGGATTAAATTACACAATTTTAGAACCTCAAGGTCTTTTGTTTGGACAACCAGAACCTGAAAAGGGTATATTTTCTCCTGTTCGAGCTTTCAACTCATTTGCTTTCTTTGCTAAAGATCCTGATACTACAAGAGAAATTTGTGGTAAAAATGGTTATATGCTTAAAAGTGCATATAGAAATCAACAAAAAGATATTGGATATGATTCTGATTTATCAGACCTAGCAGGATTCCTTGATGAATCAAATTCAAGATGTCCAACTGTTTTTAAATATTGGTCAAATTCAAAAAATGAAGAATATTACAACTTAAAAAAAGCCGAAGAACAAATAAAAGAAGATGCGAAAGACTTTTTAGAAAAAAAAGCACAAAAGTTAAAAGAAGCAGAAAAGTTACTTAACACAAATTGCTCTCTTGTTTGTGCAATAGAACCAGAACTTTTAGGGAATGTATGGTTTGAAGGTATAGATTGGCTTGAGCAAATCTTTAGACAAGCTGCCTCTCGAGATGATATTGAAATTGCCAATTGTTGTGATTTAACAAAAGAACAATATACTTTACAAAAAATTGAACCATTATCAAGCGCTTCAAATGGTGTTGGTTTTGGAGAAAATCTTTTAGATAGTAGCAACGACTGGATGATTCGTTATTTACGAAAAAATACAGAAAGAATGATAGACTTAGCAGGAAGATTTAATGACGATACAGGTCTAAAAGCAAGAACTCTAAATCTTGCAGCAAAAGAAGTTCTTTTATCTCAGTCTAGTGACTGGTCTGCAATGATTCATGATAAAGTTTATCCAGATTACGCAAAAGAACAATTTATAAAAGCAATTAGTGGATTTTCTACAGTTTACGAATCCCTTGGCTCAAACAGTATTAGTACTGAGTGGCTAACAAGACTTGAAAGAGAACACAATTTCTTCCCTTGGACGAATTACAAAGTTTTTTCAAAAAAGAAATAGACTTTTCTAAAAAATCCTTATAAAATGAATCTATCGTTATTTTTTGGGGAAAGATATTAAGTCGAAAACCTTATTTTGTAGTTTCATTTTGCTCTTTTTATTTATAAATCCTTTATTTGCTGAAGAATTAGGAGGATTTGATGTAAAAGATATTGTTTTTTTTACACTTGTTATCTTTATTATCTTGATTTTTATTCTTGTAATAATCAAAATAATAAATAATATAAGGGAAACAATTAGCATAAAAGAACAAATTAATTATTTAAAAAAAGACGAAAAAAAACATAAAAATTTCCTTTACAAAAAAAAAGAATCCCAAAGAGTAAAATTCAGTTTAACAAGTAAACTAATCGTATTAAATGCAGGCTTAACAATTTTTGTAATTATTCTTATTTCATATCCACTTGCTTTATTTATGATACATACTCAGGAAGAAACTTTAGCCGCAGGACTTCAGCGACGAATAACAGTTCTGATGGACAGCATTTCTCATGGAACAAAAATTTACCTTCCACAAAAAGATATATTGGAATTAAATCTTTTAACAAGCCAAGTTGAAACAATTCCAGAAGCCCAATCTATTACAATATTAAGCTACCCAAATAAAACTGAAGACAAAGATCAACTTACAATTGATTATGTTTGGGCATCAAACGATTCAAATATTGTAAATAAAATTGATACATCTGCAATTGAATTTGGAATTTCTAGATATAAAAATCCTGATATTTTGTTAAAATCAAAATCTTTTTTTGAACTGGAAGAAGAACTCAAAAAGGATGTTATTACTGAATCAAAACAAATTTCAGAATTACTAACGGAATACAATAAGTTTTCTGAAAATAGTGAAATTTATTCACCCATTATAAAAGATGAACTTGAAATTTTAATAAAACAATTGGATTCAAAATTAGAAGTAAAATTACATAACATAGCATCCAAAAATGTAAACTCATATCCAACATACAATCCACATAAAATTGATAGAGAAAACACAAAGTACTTGTTCTACTATCCAATTTTATATACACAATATAATGACAACACATATCTAAGAGGAATTATCATTGTTGAAGTAAATTCAGAAAATTTAGTTGTAACACTCAAAAATGTTCAAAAAGAAATTTTTATTATGATTTTTTCAATTGCCGGAATTGCTCTTCTTATTGAAACAATGATTTCTTTATTCTTCTCTATTTACATGGTTAAACCAATCAAAGAATTACAAAAATATGTTTCTATGATAAAAAATTCAGGAACAAAATACGAATTACTTGATAAAAAAGTTAATATCAAAACGTCTGATGAAATTGGACTTCTCAGCCTAAACATAAATGAAATGACCGATGACTTAATCCATGCATCAATTTACGAATCAATGTTACTTGGTGGAAAAGAAGTACAACGAGCATTCTTACCTCTTGATACAATTGATAATGCAAGTAAAGTAAAATTATCAGTCGGTCATATTGAAACTGAAAATGTACAATTTTTTGGTTATTACGAAGGTGCCAAAGGTGTTTCAGGAGACTTCTTTGATTTCAAAAAATTAGACGAAAAATATTATGCAATAATAAAATGTGATGTTTCTGGAAAAGGAGCACCAGCAGCTCTAATCATGGCAGAAGTTTCAGCTTTATTTTGTGACTATTTTAAAAATTGGTCTTTTGAAAAAGATGGAATAAATTTACATAACCTTGTTTATAAAATTAATGATCACATTGAAGCAAGAAATCTAAAAGGTAAATTTGCTGCTTTTACGCTAGGAATTTTTGATACATTTTCTGGTGATATTTATTTTTGTAACGCAGGTGACAATATCATTCACATTTATAATTCCGTTCTAAAAAAATTAAAAACAATTACACTTCCATCAACGCCAGCTGCAGGAATTTTCCCTTCATTCGTAATCGAAGAAAAAGGAGGATATCCAACAGTTAAAATTCACTTAAAAAAGAATGATGTTCTGTTCCTTTACACTGACGGAATTGAAGATTCAAAAAGATTTTTTAGAAATGATGAAGGTGAAATCCTAAGATATATTCCAAACACAGATAAAATTATTGCTGATAAAAAAGATACCAATGGAATTGATGGAGAAGAATTTGGATTCAATCGAGTAAAAGGTATCATTGAAGCAGTTTTTACAAAAGGAAAGTATAGGTATTTCCAAAAAGAAAATCCTATAAAAAATGATAATAAGAATATTATTTTCGATTTTACAAATATTGAAGGAACTCCAGAAGATGCAATTATGGCATTAGTTTCTGTAGAGAAAATTTTTAGACTTTATAGTTCATCATCTGCAAAATCTTACGACTACGGCGTTGCAGATAAAAAAATCGATAAATTCTTACAATTGTATTTTAACAAGTATGATATGTTATTTACAAAAAAAGCGCCCCACCCTAATCCAGATATGAAAGACGAATATTTGTATTACACAGAAATGAAAGAAGAAGAACAAGGGGATGATTTAACTTTAGTTGCAATAAAGAAAAAATAAATTTAATCTTTGGGATATTTATAAACTTTGTTATCTTTTTCAAAAAAATAAAATTCTTCATCTTGGGTAATTGAAAATTTATTTTCTGATTTTATTAAATTTTCTAAATTGAACTTACCGCCACCGCCAGGAATATCAACTGCAAATTTAGGCAAAGAAAGTCCAGAAAGTTCGTCTTTTAATTTTGCATATAAATCACAGGCTTCATCAAGTGGAACTCTAAAATGAGAAGTTCCTTTTGCTAAATCACATTGAAATAAATATCCTGGTTTTATTCCAAGTTCAACAAGTGAATTAAATAAATTTTCCAAAGTTGATAAATTATCATTTATATTTTTTAATAAAACGGTTTGACTTTGAATTGGAATACCAGCATTTCGTAAACGAAGAATTGCATCAACAGAATGTTTTGCAAAATTTTTATCAACTTCAAAAGGATGATTTATATGGGGAATAAACCAAATTCCAGAATATTTTTTTATCATTGAAATAAATTTTTCAGTTATTCTTTCTGGACTAAAAAAAATTGCTCTAGAACAAAGTCTAATAATCATTTTAGGTCTAATTGATTTTATTTTTTTTATCATTGAATCAAGTCGTTCATCTGACAAAACCAGAGGATCTCCGCCAGAAAAAAGTAATTCTTTTATCTGAGGATTTTTTTTAAGATAATCGCAAATTTCATCTAAGTCAGAATCGCTAATAAATGAATTGTTGCAACTAACATAATCTTTTCGAAAACAGTATCTACAATAAGCAAAACAATTTGAAGTTGTTAAAATCAATCCTCGATTTTTATATTGATGAATAAAATAAGGAGTAACAGAATAATTTTTTGCACCAAGTGGATCTTCTGTTTCTATGGAGCAAATTTGATTTTCTTTTTCAGTTGGAAGAACTTGATGTAAAATTCCAGAAAAATCTTCATCATCATTTTTTAAATTTTCTAAAATTGATAAAACATTTTTTGAAACAGTAAACGGAAGATTAGAAAAATTTTTTGCATTTGTATATTCAGAAACTTGCATAATATTAAAAAGAAATTATTTGTAAACTATAAATCATATCAAATCATTTTCAATAAAAAAACATTTGAACCGAAAAAAAAAGACTGACTAAAAAGTCAGTCTTAGCGGGAGCGACGGGGCTTGAACCCGCGATCTTCGGCTTGACAGGCCGACGCGATAACCAGCTTCGCTACGCCCCCGTGATGTTTTTAATATACATAATATACGAAAAAGTGTCAATATGAAATTAAAAAAATTTTGAAAAAAAATGAAAATTTTTGTATAATTGACAATATAGAATGTATCGTGATATAATTAAACACTATATTTCTACATATATAATGTAAATTTTACATAAATGTATTAAAAGAGGTTATAAATGAAAACTAAAGACGAAGTTAAAAAGGAACACACATCTGTAAAAAAAATCCTTTTGAGCATTGGTTCTGTTGCAATTCTTATTTTAGCAGCAATATCATTTATTTTCATTCCTGGAATGTCAGCTGGTAGCACAGGTGCACCTGTATTTGGGTCTTGGGATGGAGAACAAGTAAAATATGAACAAGGTTCATATTTTGTAAACAGACTTGAAGCATACTTGAGTCAAGCAAAGGAATATAATCAAGAAGTTTCTGATTATGTTTATCAATACTATCTATATCAGTCATTTATGGATAGCATCAATCGATTAGCTTTTATTGATTATGCAAATTCAACAGGGTATACATTGTCAGAAATAAAAGTTGACAGAGCAATGATTCCTTATTTCTCAGAAAATGGAAAATACTCAGAAAGACTTTATAGAAGTACACCAGATAATCAAAAAATTAATCTTAGAAATCAAATTTCTGATGATTTAATTTACACAAGATATATCATGGACTATTTCTCTGATGAAGTTTTTACACAAGCTAATGAATTTGCTGACATTGCATTCGGATTAAAAGTTTCTGATGCAGAACTTGCATTTATCAATAAAATGAACTCAACATCAAAATCTTTTGATATTGTATTCTTTGATACAAATAATTATCCAACAAACAAAGTTAGCGAATTTGCAAATGAAAATTCATCTTTATTTAACAAATATTCTTTCAACGCAATTTCAGTTGAATCAGAATCAGTTGCAAAGAAAATTCATTCACAAATTAAAAATGCTGAAATTACATTCGAAGATGCTTTAACTGAATATTCAAAAAATTATTACACAACTAATGATGGTGTATTAAAAAATAAATATGAATATCAAATCAAAGCAACTTTAGCAAACGAAAGCGATTTTGATAAATTAGCAAACCTTTCAATTGACTCATTAAGTGATGTTATCAAAACAGGAACAGGATACACAATCTATAAATGCGTTGCAGAAGTTGAACCTACAAATGTTAATAACGAAACAACAATTAACGATGTTCTTGATTACATGAAAACAAATGAAATGGGAAGAATCGAAGATTATTATAAAGCAGAAGCAGATAAATTTATTGCTGATGCAAATTCAACAAGTTTTGATAAAGCATGTAGTAAATTTGATTTAACAAAAGAATCAGTTTCAGATTACACTCTTAACTACATGAACTCATCTTTGATTAGAACTGCAAACACTTCTGTTTCACAAATTTCTTCTGCATATCAAAATGAAGATTTCTTAAAAACATTATTTTCATTATCAACAAATCAAATTTCTAAACCAATCGTTTTAGGAAAAGATATTGCTGTATTGAAAGTTACAAATTCAAAATCAAATGCTGAAGCAATCGAAAAACTTGCATACGTTGAAAGTTCTGCCAATGCTGACCAATCAACTATTATTGAAAACATCAACAATAGCAAAAAACTTAAAAATGATTTTGAAAAAACTTACTCTAAATATTTTACAGCAAACTAAAAAAATTTGGAAACTATAATTAACGAAAAACCTTGTTTAGTTGAAGCTAAGCAAGGTTTTTCAGTATCATACAAAAACAAACTTTTATATTCAAAATACAATCCCATTTCACCAATTGAAAAATCAATTGACAATTTAATTATTCAAGATGGTACTTTAGTTTTAGCTTTTTCACCTGTATTAGGTTACGGACTTGATTTACTTATCAGTAAAATTCAAAAAAATTCATTTTTATTTTTAATCGAAAATGATTTTTCTTTATATGATTTTTCATTAAGCTGTACTGAAAGTAAAATAAAAAATTTTGATTTTAATCAATCTCACATTTGTTACAAAAATTTACAAACACAAAATGATATTTACAAAATCTTTAACGATAAAAAATTTTTGGATAAAATAAAAACTTGTAAACGTGTTATAAAAATAAATTTAAGTGCAACTTTTACAGAACAAGAAAAATTTTATCAAGATACTTTTAATTTATTTTCAAATTACATTGCACAGTTTTGGAAAAATCAAATCACACTAGTAAAACTTGGAAAATTATTTTCTAAAAATATATTTTTAAATTTACCACAAATTGTAAATTCTAAAAAAATTATTTTACATTCAATTGAAAAGCCGATTTTAGTTTTTGGAGCAGGAACTTCACTTGATACAACAATAATAGAATTTAATAAAAATAAATTTTCAATAAAAGATTTTTTTATCATCTGTGTAGATAGCGCATTAAAACCATTATTAGAATATAACATAAAACCTGATATTGTTATTGCTGTAGAAAGTCAACTTGCAAATGAAAAAGCGTTTATTGGAACAAAAAATATTCCATTTTTGCTTGTTTCAGATTTAACTTCCAGACCTAACATAAATAATTATCACAACAAGAATATTTCATTTATATTTACAGAATATTGTAATTCAAATTTTTTAGAAGCAATAAAAAACTTATCATTACCTGTACACAATTTTAATCCATTTGGTTCAGTTGGATTATACGCAATAGAACTTGCAATAAAAATACGAAAAGATAACTCCCCTATTTTCTTTACAGGCTTAGATTTTGCTTACACAACAGATGGAACACATTGTAAGAACGCACCAGCAACTTTTGCAAAATTAATAAATTCAAATAGAACAAATTCTATAATAAAAGTAGAATCAAGTTTTAAATTTGGTACAAACCATTTTCTGAAAGAAAACAAAAAAATTATTTCAGATAAGCCTTTACAAAATTATGCAATTCAATTTTTAGAAAATTTTAATCATATTGAAAACCTATACAATCTTTCTGATATTTCAATTTTTGATTTTGTAAACAATAATAAAAAAATAAATCAAATTGATACAAAAAAATTTTTAGAAATAACAAAAAAATATTTTTCAACAAACCAAAATAAAGAAAATATTTTTGTAGAAAAAATGCCAGAAACCACAAAAGGCAAAATAAAAAAATATATTTCAAATGAAATTTTTGAACTTGAAGAAATTAAAAATTATTTAACAAATGGAAATATTCAAATTGAAAATTTGTTAGCAAAAATAAATCAACACGATTATTTATTTATTCATTTTCCAGATGGATATAAAAATGCAACAGAAGATATTTCCTTTTTAAAACGAGTTAGAAATGAAATAGATTTTTTCTTAAAAATTTTGAACAGAAGTTATAAACTTTTTTAATACAAACTTTTTCTAAAAAAGAAAATAACTTCTAAATTCAAAATCTCTTCATTATTTTTATTCTTCTTTAGTTTTCAAAACTGCCAAGAAAGCTGATTGAGGAAGTTCAACGTCACCAACCATCTTCATACGTTTCTTTCCTTCTTTTTGCTTTTCAAGAAGTTTTCGTTTACGAGTAATATCACCACCGTAACATTTTGCAAGAACGTCTTTTCGTAAAGCGCTAACAGTTTCGCGAGCAATAATTTGACTTCCGATTGCACCTTGAATTGCAATCTTAAATTGCTGACGAGTAATTTCATCTTTTAACTGAGCACAAACATTTCTTGCTTTATCGTAAGCACTTCCTTTGAAACATAGTTGAGAAAGAGCATCAACCATTTTTCCATTAATAAGAATATCGATTTTTACCAAATCAGTTTCACGATAACCAATAACTTCATAATCAAAAGATGCATAACCACGGCTATAACTTTTAAGCCTATCGTAAAAATCAAAAAGTACTTCAGAAAGTGGCATTTCGTAAATTATCTCAACACGCTTTTGGTCAAGATATTGCATATTAGTTTGAACACCACGTTTCTCTGTACACAAAGACATAATACTACCAAGATAAGTTGCAGGTGTAATAATCGATGCTTTAATAAAAGGTTCTCTAGCAGAAGCAATTTTTGCAACTTCAGGATAGTCTGCTGGATTATCAATAAATTTTTCTTCACCACTTGTAAGAGTAATTGAATATCTTACAGAAGGAGCTGTAAAAATTACAGACTGATTAAAATCTCGCTCAAGTCGTTCTTGGATAACTTCAAGATGAAGCAAACCTAAAAATCCACATCTAAAACCATGGCCAAGAGCAATTGATGAGTCTTTTTCGTAAGTGATACTTGCATCATTCAAGCAAAGTTTTTCCATACTATCTTTTAATTCTTCATAATCGTTTGAATCAATAGGATAGATTGAAGAGAAAACTACAGGCTTAACATCTTTAAATCCAGGCAAAGGCTCTTCAGCAGGATCTTCGGCTAAAGTAACTGTATCACCAACTTTAACATCAGAAACAGTTTTGATCCCTGCAATAATATAACCAACATCACCACAAGAAAGTTCAGATTTATCTTCTAATTTAATTTTGAAAATACCAACACTATCAACTTTATAGTCTGTACCAGAACTCATAAATCGAACAGTTTGACCAGGTTTTATTTTTCCACCAAAAAGTCTAACATGAACAATAACACCTCGATAAGGATCATAGTGGCAGTCGAAAATCAATGCTTTAGTTTTATCACTTGTAGCAGGTGTAGGAGCTGGAATTCTATTTACAATAGCTTCAAAAAGTTCATCAATACCAGTTCCTTGTTTTGCAGAAACTAAAATTGCTTCTTCAGCATCCAATCCTAAATCATGCTCGATTTGATATTTTACAGAAGGAATATCTGCAGCCGGTAAGTCAATTTTATTTACAACTGGAATAATTTCCAAATCTTGTTCAAGAGCCAAATACATATTTGACAAAGTTTGGGATTCAACACCCTGTGCGGCGTCAATCAACAATAAAGCACCTTCACAAGACGCAATAGCACGGGAAACTTCGTAAGAAAAGTCAACGTGTCCCGGTGTATCAACAAAGTTTAATTCGTAAACATTTCCATCTTTTGCTTTGTATGGAATTGTAACAGCTTGGCTTTTAATTGTGATACCTCGTTCCCGTTCAATATCCATTGAGTCCAAAATTTGATTTTGAAATTGTCTATCATCAATAATTTTTGCTTTTTGAATCAATCTATCTGAAAGAGTTGATTTTCCATGGTCAATGTGTGCAACAATACAAAAGTTTCTAATTCGATTTAAATCTGACATTCTTCTATTCTATTAAAAATAATTTTCACTGTCTAGTGGGGTAGCTAAAACTAAAGAAACATCTAGATATCCATTTGATTTTTTCTTTGAATAAATTTCAGCAAACAAAATATCTTTCCCTGGAGAAAGATAAGTTTTATAGATTTTTACAGGATCCAAGGCAGTAAAACCTGTTTCATCGGCAATACTACCCTTTACAACGGACTCTACAATATATTTATTTCCAAAACCAGAAGAAACATTTTCTAATTTCATACCGAATAATGGATAAATAGCATCTGAAATAGATGTTTTTTTATAAAAATCTAAGCCAGGATTTTTTGAACGAACAGTTGAATAAACAAGGACTGTTTTTTCAGAATTGTTTTCATCCAAAATTTTATATTCCACAATTGAATTTGGCAAAAGAGAAATTTGAGCAAAATGTAATTGTTCAATGGAAAAAACTTCAGTTCCGTTTACACAAGTGATAATATCACCTTCTTTTATACCAGCATATTTTGCAGGACTAGAATTTTGTGTCCAAAGAACTTTTACGCCTTTATTTTTTTCAGTTTTTCCGTAAATTCCAACAAAAGAATGTAAAATTTCACCACCGTAATAAAAACGAGGTAAAAGTAATTTTAAATATTCAACAGGAATAGCAAAATTCAAACCTTGATATTGTAACATACCTGCAAAAACGATTGCTTGAACATTTCCATTTTCATCGATAATTGGTCCACCTGAATTTCCGTTATTTACAGCTGCATCAATTTGCATAACAGTACCGATAGAAAAAAGTTGTCTACCTTCTGCAGATACAATTCCAGAAGTTAAAGTTCGTTCCAAACCAACTGGAGAACCAATGGCGTAAATTTTATCACCAATATCTAATGAAGATGAACTTCCTAATGAAAAAACATATTGTGGTGGAACTTCAGTTTTTAGTAAAGCCAAATCTAAAGACTCATCATATCCAACAACCTTTGCAGGAATTCGAGTTTCTGTATCATTTGAAAATTTTATATAAAGTCGACTGATTCCTTCGTACTCAGGATCGACTTGACTTGAAATAACATGATAATTTGTTATCAAATATCCTCGTGAATCAATAAAAAATCCAGAACCAATTGCTTTGTTAGAAAAAGCTTTTCCTGCTTCCAATTTAACTCCTAAATCAAGCCAAATAGTTACAGTTCCATCAATCATTTTAGAAATTTTTTCTGAATTAGAATTTTTTTGTGGCAAAATATTATCTTTGTATAATGATAAGATATTATTTTGGGATAAAATATATTTTTCACCAAAATTCGCCTCTTCAAAAATTTTATTCAATGAATCAATTTTACAAACTGATAAAATTTTATTTACAGATTCGTAATCTCGGATAAATTCTAAATATTTTTTATTCTGAAAATTTTCATTCAATAAATTTATTGAAGCTTCTAATGTATCAGAAAAAATTTTATTCACACTTTCATTTTCAGAATATTCATTCCATAACAAATATGAATACCAAAAAGATTTTACAGAATCAGTAGAAATAATTTTTTCAATTTCTAAAATTTTATTTTGAATAAAATCATCGGTTGAATATTCTTTTTTATCATTTGTAACAGAAACATCTTTTGTAATAGCACAAGAAAAACAAAACAAAAAAACAAAAATCAAAAATGATAAATTAATAAGTTTCTTCTTCATATTCAAAACTCTCTGCAAAATAATTTTCGCCAATTCTAATTGCCATAACTCTTAGTTTAGGAAATTCAGGAAAACTTAACAAATTAACTTTTCCTTGTTCAGAATTTTCACTTAAACATTCAAAAACTAAAACAGATAATTTATCTTCAGGAATTTGATTTATCCAATAAATTGGAGTTATATCATTTTGTAAAACTGAAAAATTATTTTGAGAATCAACTAAACTCTTTGGTGTTCCGTCGATAAACTCAACAGTAACAATATTTTTAGTAATTGGATTTGTAAAACTTGATAATTCAATTATTGAATCATCTTCAAATTTTTTTTCGTAACAAACAGTTACTTCTCCATTTTCATCAAACCAAGTTGTTTTTTTTCCGTTGTAAAAAAATTCCTCACTACATTCTGGAATTTCATCATTATTATCATCAATTGTTATTTTAGAAATATATAAACCTTCTAAAGCATCAATAGTTCCAAATAATTCTTCATAAAGTAAGATTCGTTCAGATTCATTGATAAAATTAAAATGATTAAATGTATCGAAATTATAATATTCAGTTACTTCGTAAAGTCCGTCGTAGTTTTTATCAACACTACGATACAAAATATGACCACCTTCAAAAATTGCATTTGCATATGGAATTCCATTTTTTGCATAAGTTGACTGAACTGGCATTCCATTTGATAAAACAAATCTTTTTTGATAAACATCATTTTCTTTTTGGATTTTCGATGAAATTCTATATGAATGTGAAAATAATTTTCCTACATCAATTTCTTCAACATCAACAATTGGCTTAGGAAGATAAAAAGTAAAACTATCAATAATTTTTTCAGGTATAAAATTCAAATTAACCCATTTAAAAGTATCTTTTACAAGAAAATAATTTGTATCATCAAAAAGCTTTACAGAATCCACAAAAGGATATATTCCGTAAGTTAATTCCAAATTTTGAGAAAAAACTTTCGCAACTGAAGGAGTTCCAAAATCACAATAGATTTCATTATCAATTATATCATCTTGATTTATGTCTTGCTGAATAACGCTAGGTCGCCCCGAATCATAAAAAACTTTCATATCAATAATAAAATCATTATTAACATCATAAGTTACAATTCCAGAAAATTTTGATAAAAATGAAACACAAAGAATTTTTTGTTTTTCGTCAGAAAAGGATGATAAAATTTTTTTGAATAAATTTACTTCAATTCCGTTGGAAGAAAATTTTTCAAAAGCAAGTCTGCATTGTTCTTGTGTTAAAATATTTTTTTCAATAGCAAGTGGAATTGACTCTGGAATAAGTTGACATTCTGAATAATATTGAAGCAACATTCTATTTGCTAAATCTTCATTTTGCTCAAAAAAATGAGCGTAAAAAAGAATCTCATTAAAATTTTTTGCCCATAAAGAAATTTTACTATTTAATTTTGCAGCAAGAGTTAAAGCACCAGAATCAATTTCCTCACCTATAAAAACACAGTTATAATATTCAGTTTTATAAAACAATTTTGGAAATCTAACATCTTCCGGAAATACATTTACTGCACTTGAAATAATATTTCTAGCTTTTACTACATCTCCTAGAAAATAAGATGATAAAGCTCTAAGATATTCAGCATCCCGTGAATAAAGATCTTTTCGATTTTCCAAAACTTCGTAAGCTTTTTCAGAATCTCCCGTTTGAATTAAAACTTCTGCATAAAGAACAATTCCTAAATCTTCTGAAAAATAAGTCCAATCTGAATACAAAAAAGCTTTTTGTGCAAATTCTAAAACCTGAGATTTTTTCTTAGATTGATTTTTTGCACACATTGCTTTTACATACCACAAATCAGAAATTTTATCGTCGTATGCTAAACCAAGTTCTGCTTGAGAAAAAGCAAGATCATATTCTTCTTGCATAAAAAAACTTTTTGCAACTTCAGCACAACGAAGAGCCGTTTGCCTATTTGCAATTTCTGCACTTGAAATATTTTCAGAAAAAATAGATATAGATAAAGTTGATAAAAGCGAAAGTACAAATAAAAATTTTAAACAATTTCTATTCATTCTGAATCTCCATTTATTTACAAATTTCTTCAAAACCAGGTAAAGCTCGAATTTCTTCATCACTTAAAGTTTCGTTTTCTACAAGAGCTTTTGCAAGAGTATCCAAAAGATTTTTGTGTTGATTCAAATTATCGTATGCTTGTTGTTTTGCACTATCAAGAATTTCTTTTACAGCAAAATCGATTTTACTAGCAGTTTCTTCAGAAAAACTTTTATGACGGGCAATATCTCGTCCCATAAAAATTGGTTCTTCTTCCTGCCCAAAGGAAACAGCACCAATTGAATCAGACATCCCCCATTCACAAACCATTCTTCTTGCAATTTCTGTTGCTCTTTGAATATCATTTGAAGTTCCTGTTGTTGTTGTACCGTAAATAATTTGCTCTGCAGTATATCCACCATAAAAAATTACTAATCTATCTAACAACCATTCTCTTGTATGACAATAAGTATCCTCTTCTGGAAGTCCGATAGTTACACCTAAAGCTCTACCACGAGGAATAATGGTTACTTTATGCAAAGGATCTGCATTTTTCAAAAAATAATATTGTAAAGCGTGACCTGCTTCGTGATATGCTGTCATTAGTTTTTCATTTTCTGGCATTACAACACTATTACGAGCTGTTCCCATCAAAACCTTATCACGAGCTTCTTCAACCTCAACAGAAGTTACAGCTTTTAAATTTTTTCTTGAAGCAAATAAAGCAGCTTCATTTAAAATATTTGATAAATCAGCACCACTCATTCCAGGAGTTCCTCTTGCCAATTTTGACAAATCCACAGAATCATCCGTTTTAATTTTATCAGCATGAACTTTTAAAATAGCTTCTCGTTCTTTTATGTCTGGCAAAGAAACTGTTACTTGTCTGTCAAATCTTCCAGGACGCAAAAGAGCAGCATCCAAAACATCAGGTCGGTTAGTTGCTGCTAAAACTATTACACCAGATTTATTTTCAAAACCATCCATTTCAACCAAAAGTTGATTTAGAGTTTGTTCCCTTTCATCATGTCCACCACCAAGACCGGCACCTCTAGCTCGTCCTACAGCGTCAATTTCGTCAATAAAAATGATACAAGGAGACATTTTTCTACCTTGTTCAAATAAATCTCTAACTCTACTTGCTCCAACACCAACAAACATTTCAACAAAATCACTACCTGAAATATGTAGAAACGGAACTCCAGATTCCCCAGCAACAGCTCTTGCTAAAAGAGTTTTACCTGTTCCTGGATTTCCAACTAAAAGAACACCCTTTGGAATTTTTGCTCCCATAGAAGTATACTTATCTGGATTTTTTAAATAATCAACAACTTCAGCAAGTTCTTCTTTTGCTTCAACTTGACCAGCCACATCCTTAAAAGTTACACAATTTAGTTTTGGTTCATATAATCGAGCAGGACTTTTTCCAAACTGAAAACCACGATTATTTTGTGCTGAATTTTGTTTTGCAATAAAAAGGAAGATAAAAATAAACATCAACCAAGGTAAAAATCTTTCAATGTAGTAAAATATACCAACAGAAGATTTTTCACCAACTACAACAACATCATTTTCTTCTAAAAAATCAATTAAAGTCGCATCAAAATAAGGAATTACTGTTGTAAACCTTACAGGACGATTATTTGAACTTGTAAAATAACCAGAAATTTCTTGATTATCAGAAATACAAACTTGTGTAATTTCTTTATCAATTACTTTTGTCATAAAATCAGAATAAGATATTTCCTCTGCACTACCAGAATTAGTTTCTAATAACAAAAAAACAACTGATAAAACTAGAAAAATAAAAAAAACAAAAATTCCCGTTCTGCCCTTTGGAGCAGGATTAGTTACATTGCTCATTAAAAATCCTCAATCTTTACAAAAACAAAATCTTCTTTTTCAGAAGGAATTGCGTTAAAAATATATTCATCATTTTTAAGTTCCACAAAACAAGGAATAAAAACTTTCTTAAAAGATTTTTTTTCAGCTACAGAAAATTCATCTTTATTAAAAAATCTCAAAATTCCCTTTGGAGTTGATAAAGTTTTTTCTAAACCATCAACCTCATCTATTATAGCAAAAAAATATGAGTCTGTACTACTATTTTTTATATTATTTATAAAAACTTTATCTTTTGTGTAAAAAAAGTTAACTCCCCCAGAATTGTTTTTATTTCCATCACAAAAACTATCAATAATTTCAAAAGGAATCCGATGATTTGCTTTTATCTTAGATAAAACCTCATAAACAAGCCTAATTTTTATAGCCTTATGTAAATTATTAAAAATTGACTTTTCCATATAAGCTTGATTTTCTGAAAATTCCCAAGGATACCTTTTACACTCTTGTTCGAAAAAATCCTCATCAATTGATTTTTTTTGAACACCTTTTAACAAAGCATTTTCCCAACCTTTAAAATTTTCATTGATACAGGGAATTATCAAATTTCTAATTTTATTTCTAAGATAATCATTTTCAAAGTTTGTAGTGTCAGTTCGATAATCAACATTTTTTTCTTCAAGATATTGATAAATTTCTTGCTTTGAAAAATCCATCATAGGACGATAAAAAAAATCTCTTTTTTGGGGAATTCCCAAACTTGAACTTCCTGTAGCTCCTTGAAAAAATCTCTGAATTAAAGTTTCTAATTGGTCATCTTTGTTATGTGCTAGAAAAATAAAATCGGCTTTTTCCTGCAATGCAACTTTTTCAAAAATTGAATATCTAAAAAAACGAGCAGCTTCTTCTGTTCCCATTCCCCTTTCAACAGAAAGATTTTGAATTTCATTATCTTGCGCATTTTCGATAAAACAGGGGATTTGACATAATTCACAAAAATCTTTTACAAATAAACAATCTCCAAAACTTTCTTCTTCACTTCTGATTTTGTGATTTACAGTTACAACTTTTATCTTAAAATCTTTATACTTATTTTTTAAAACAGGATTTTTTATCAAACTTAAAGAACAAACTAACATTGCAATTGAATCTGCACCGCCAGATACCGCTAAAAGTATAGTTTTATTTTTCACTTCACAAGAAAGCAATTCACTTGGAAGTTGTTTTTCAAAACGCAATTCAAAATCTTCAATAAAGTTTGACATATTTAAACTCGCAAAAAAAAACTGCTTAAAAACGAAATCACAGTAAAAACCATAAAATCATTCTAAGCAGTTTTGTTTATAAAAGATACAAATTATTTTCCAGAACGAACTGAAACAACAACTGCATCAGGATTTGTAAGAACTTTGATTCCATCATTAAGTTTCAAATCTTTAATGTAGAATGTTTCACCGATTTTGATAGGATCAATATCAGCAACGATTCTAGCTGGCAAATCTTTTGGTAAACATTCGATTTTTACAGCGATACCTGTAGTCATAAGAACACCACCTTCGCGAACACCAACTGGAGTTCCAGATGTTTGAACTTTGATAGTTGTTCTAATTTTTTGTGTATCTTCGATTACATGGAAATCTACGTGTAAGTTTCTGTTAGAAATGATATTGTATTCTGTATCTTTGATGAAAGCTTGATATTTTGTTCCATCTACATCAAGGCAAATGATTGTTGTTTTTGTTGCTTGTTTCCAAACTTTTGTGAATTCTGCTTCGTTTACAGAAATCATTGTAGCTTGACCTTGGTGATTGTACATAACTGCTGGCAAATTACCTGTTTCTCTTAAGCGTTTTGCAGCTGCTTTACCTGTTTCTGTTCTTTTTGTTGCTTTTAATACTAACTGTTCCATTTTAGTAACTCCTTAATAAAATAAGGAAAACTCTGCTAAAATAAAACAGTATCGAGATTAGCATATAAACCCCATCGTTCATCACGCCAGAGTTTTCCTAAAAAAATAAGTGGTCAAGATTAAGTAATCTCAAACCACTTTTATTTCGGTACAAAACCGTAGTAACTGGGTCGGCAGGATTCGAACCTGCGGAATGACGGCACCAAAAGCCGTTGTCTTACCACTTGACGACGACCCAAAATATAGAAAAACGGTACAAACTAATCGTCTGCTGATGCTTCTTCTATATGCCCTGCTTCATACTCAGCAAGAATCTTGTCTTGCAATTCTGTACGAAATTCAAGGCTAATAGGATGGGCAACATCTTTGTACTCACCACCACTAGTCTTACGACTTGGCATGGCAATAAACAAACCCGTCTTACCTTCAATAATTTTGACGTTATGCACTACGAAACAGTTATCAAAAGTAACTGTAACATAAGCTTTTAACTTTCCTTCTGCTGCAACCTTTCGGATGCGAATTTCTGTAATTTGCATAAGCTACAAACCCTCTACCAACTCAACTAAGAGTTAATTCTCTGAATATAAGGAGTCAAGCAATAACACTTACTCCAAAATCTCTTTAGGTTTGTGCAGGCATCTTTCCCAACATCAAAGTTTGAAAACACACCAAAAACAGTAGAACCAGAACCACTCATTTGCACATAATCAGCACCCAAATCTTTAAGTGATTTAATCACATCAAAAATTACAGGATACTTTGTTGCCACAGGATTAGTAAAAGTATTCACAAACCGCCATTCAGAAACCGGTTCATAATACATTTTTTCAAGATCCTGCAAAGTAGTTTCATTCACCATTTTACCTAATGCAAAATATTCATCAACCAAACCATATGATTCAGGTGTTGAACAATGTACATCTGGATACACTACAACAATACAAAAATCTTCCCGGGGTTTTATAGGTTCTACTATATCACCACGTCCTGTCACAAGGGCAGAACCACCAGACAGAAAAAACAATACATCACTTCCAACCAAATTAGCGATTTCTTCAAGTTGACTCAATCCTAATGGATAATCAAACATTTTATTCAGAATAAGCAAAAAAGTTGCAGCATCTGAAGAACCACCGCCCAAGCCAGCGCCAGTAGGAATTCTCTTTGTGAGCTTTACATAAACTCCTTCTGAAACACCAGAAAATTGGCAAAATAATCTGTAAGTCTTTGTTAGAGTATTTTCCACAGGAAGCTGCATTGAATCACATTCAACAACACAACTTAAACTCTCTCCCGAAAGACTAACCACTAAGTCATCAACAAGTGATATTGTCTGAAAAATACTTCTTATAGGGTGATACCCATCCGACCGCTTTGGATAAACTTCTAAGTGTATATTCAATTTAGCCGGTGCACAATCACGCACTACATCTAACATAGATAATCTTAATTATACAGAAAATAAAACTTTTGTCAAACCCTTTATGTGATTTATTTAAACTTTTTTTATAAAAGTTTTAGAATTTTTTTTTGAAAATTCTGCATTTTCCAATTGACAAAAATATCAACAATAATCTATTGTTCTATTATTGATGCTTAATATACGGGAAGTACAAAACATGTTCGCTGAAAAAGAATTATTAGACGAAACAACAATGGCTGCCTACGGGTTCAGCTATGCGTATAATGATGACTTTGATGATGACTTTGATGAAGATGACTCTTTAGATGACTTTGAGGATGATGAATTCATGGACGAAGACTTTGAAGATGACATCGACGATTATGACGACGAAGACGATGACTTTGGATACGACGACGAAGACGACGACTTTGACTACGATGTTTTTGATGATGAGTAGAATTTAATACTCAAAAACAAAAAAAACCACCAAATGAAAGAATTTTTCACTAGGTGGTTTTTTTATGTAAAAATCAAAATATAACAAGATAAAACTTAAATTACAAAAGTTTTTCTCCTGCATGCCAAAGTTTTTCCAAATCGTAAAAATCTCTAGCTTCTTGAGACATTAAATGCACAACAATACTTCCAACATCAATTAAATTCCAATCATCACCATCTGGAGTCTTTCTGTTTGGAACATGAATTTCAAGGTCATTTTGTTTTACATAATCTTTTACTTGCTTATACAAGCCTTTCCAATGAGTAGAACTATTGATTGTAACAATAACAAAATAATCTGTCCAACTATTTAATTTTGAAACATCAATTACACTTACATCTTCACCTTTAAAATCAATCATTAATTGAGCAATTTCTAATGCCTTATCTTTTGCTGTTTTCATGCTAACCTTCCTTAAAAATATTTATTAATCTCTAACATAACGACCATCAAAATCTTTTCCAAGAATAATTGTAAAGTCTACCAATAAATTTGCGTCCAAACCAGCATCTTCACTTTGAACTTCATCAACAACAATATTTTCACACATAATAAAATCACCCAAAGACGAAGCAACTTGTGGGTTATTAATGTGGTCAATAATCATTGTTTTTTCGTAGTCATTACTATCTGCGTTTGTTGTTGTAAGAACATCATATCCTATACTTTGAAGCAACGCAGATGTATTCTTAGCCAAACCTTGAACAGTTGTTCCATTTTGAATTTCAAGAACATAAGTTCTATCATAAACCATATTTGTTGAAGCAACCAAAGCCGACATACTTTGTTTACAAGCATCTTTTATAAGCTGACCATCATAATATGGAAACAAAAGTTTTTGTCCATCTACATCACGAACAGAACCTGTAATTGTTTGAGGTGCTAATCGTTCTGAATCAATATTTGAAATTTCTGACAAAAGTCTTTTTTGCCCATCTTTATCCATGTCAATTTTAAGTAATTTTGCAAAATAATCAAAAGTTTTATTACCTAAAACCAATTCTTTTTTTTCGTGAATTGCATTCAAAAAACCTAAAACAGTATTTTGCATTCTATCTTGAATATCACTTTCAGTTTCTTCTTCTTCACGATACTTTATGTATGTTTTAATTTTATCACCGTCTAAATTTACAGAACCAGAAGGCAATAAATAATATTCATCATCAGTTTTAATATCAACAGGAGATGGAATAAAAACTCGCAATCCTCCTAACAAATCTGTTAACTGAGAAAATTCATTTAATGAAATTTCTATAGAAAACGGAATCGTTGTATCAAGCAATTTTTCAATTTCTTGTTTATAAACATCAATCCCCTTTTCAAGATAAACAGAATCAATTCTATCTACCCTTCCAAGAGAAGAATAAATTGCCCCTGTTCTACCAGGAATGTCAAACATGGCCGCCCGGGAGTTCATAGGATAATACAAAATAACATCAGTTGAAATAACTTTATCTTCATCATGCAATACAAAAAGAATTTTAAGCAACTGGTCATTTTTCAAAACTTCTTCTACAGGATCAGTTTTTAATGAAAAAAACAGAACAAAAGCAGCAATTGTAAAAACTGCAAATATCAAAATTAAAAACAATGCTGAATTTTGACTTTTTGCATTCTTTCCCATATCAAAATTCTCCTTTTTTTACAGATTCTAAAAATTTATATGAATTTTCAGATACAGATTTTCCTTTTTTAGTTAAAAAAGCAATATTATTTTCTAAAACATATTGTACAAGTTCATTTAATGACATTTTTTGTAAATTTTCAAGATATTCTTGATTAACATAAGAGCGACCTGGTTCACTTTTATCAGCCACATAAAGAATTTTGGCTAAATTACACATTTTAGGCTTTCCGAAAACATGATTAGCCACAGCCTCTAATAAATCTTCATTACAAACATTAAATTCATTTTTCAAAAGAACACTTGCGGCCTTTCCATGCAAAAGCGAAGGTTTTTCTTGTTCAAGTTGAGAAATTTCATAACCTTCACTTTGTACAAGATTTAACAACAAATTTGCTTTCATTTCTTTACAAATATCGTGAGCAACTCCAGCAATTTCACCAAGTTCAGCATCTTCACCAAAACGAAGACACAATTCTTTTGCAGTTTGAGCTGTTCTAATTGAATGTTCATAACGCTCGGTACAAACGCTTACCGAAAGATATTTTTTTAGTTTTTCTAGTAAAATCTGATTTTCTTTATTCATAAAGATTCCTATCTTTAATATACTGAAAAACTGAATTTGGAACTAGATATCTCCAGCTTTTTTTATTTTGTATTTTTTGACGAATTTCAGAACTTGAAATTGGCAAAATTGAATTTGATAATGGAGAAAAAGGAAATTTACTTTCCATTGGTAAAACTGAAGAAAGTCGTCTTCCAACAATCAAACGAACTCGTAAAGCTAAAGCATCTGCAAGATGCCAAGATTCAAAACCAGAAAGTAAATCATCCCCAATAATTAAACCTATTTTACCCTCGATTTTATCTTGATAACGAGATTCTAAATCGTAAATTGTATCTATTGTGTAAGAAACGCCTTTTCTCTCAAGTTCACAAGTATCAACATCAAAGTAAGGATTATCAGAAATTGCAAGGCGAATCATCTCTAACCTATCAGCATCAGAAACACAAGCTTGATAAATTTTATGAGGAGGTACACAAGCCGGAATAAAAAGAATTTTATCATAGCCAAATTCTTTTCTAACATCCTCTGCTAACATAAGATGCCCAATGTGAATAGGATTAAATGTTCCGCCTAAAATTGCAATTTTCATAATTCTGAACCTGGATACTGATCTGTATCAGTTGTACAATTTGCCTTATCTTTTAAGAAATCACTAATCTTAGTTTTTCCTGCACGATTAAGAGCAGTTTCCCCAGAAAGATTTTCAAAACGAGAATTTCCTGCTTCCATTTCTTCAACCAAACTGATAATGGCTTGTTCAACATTTTTCAAACCTTTTCTTTCGTAAACAGACATAAAAAGAACTTTTTCAGAAGGATTTTGTTTTTGCAACTTTGCTTTTATTTCTTCTGCTCTTTCGTAAGCGCCTTCAACATCAATTTTATTACAAAGAATGATGCGTTGTTTTTCGGCTAAAGGCTCAGAGAAAGTTTTTAATTCTTGCAAAAGTGTATCAAAGGCTTCAAGATAGTTTTCGTCTGATGCGTCAATTACAAAAATCAAACATGAAGTTCTTGAAATATGTTTCAAGAATCGAATACCAAGTCCTGCGCCTTCGGAAGCACCTTCGATAATTCCCGGAATATCAGCAATAATAATATCTCGCTCATCGTTTACATGCAAAACACCAAGATTAGGAATTTTTGTTGTAAATGGATATGGTGCAATTTTTGGACGAGCATTGGTAAAATAATCAAGCAAAGATGATTTTCCGGCATTTGGAAAACCAACCAAACCAACATCAGCCATAATACTCAATTCAACACGCAACATACGAGTTTCGCCAGGTTTTCCCTCGTGAGCATATTTTGGTGCTTGATTAGTTGAACTTTTAAAGTGAGTATTTCCCCAACCGCCTTTTCCACCAATCAAAAATTTGTAAGTTTCGTTTTCGCTTTCTGTAGTAAATTCACAAATAAGTTCGCCAGTTTCTGCATCACGAATTGTTGTTCCCGGTGGAACAGGTACATAAACATCTTCACCATCACGACCGTAACGATTTGAACCTTCTCCGTCAGAACCGTTTTTAGCTTTGAAAACTTGTTTGTGGCGCAAATGAGAAAGAGTACGCAAATTCTTTTTTACACAAAAGATTACATCGCCACCACGACCACCGTCGCCACCGTTTGGTCCACCGTTTGGCACATATTTTTCACGACGGAATGCGATACAACCATTTCCACCTTTGCCAGAGCGAACTTCTATCAATGCTTCATCTGCAAAATGAATCAATTTTTAACCTCACAAAAAAAAACCCGAAGCAAATAAGCCATTAGGCATGAAGCTCCGGGATTCAGACAAACTTTATCAACAAAATGTTTATAAAGTTAAATTAAAAGCACAACTGCTAATTAACCTTCAACAGGTTGAATTGAAGCAAGTTTTCTTCCTTTTCTTTCATGATATACAACGTTTCCAGTTTCTGTTGCGAAAAGTGTATCATCTTTACCTTTTCCAACATTGTTTCCTGGATGAATTTTTGTTCCACGTTGACGAACAAGAATAGAACCAGCAGTAACAAATTCACCACCGAATGCTTTTACTCCAAGATATTTTGGGTTTGAATCACGGCCGTTTTTAGCACCGCTACCACCTTTTTTTCGTCCCATTTTAATGCCTCCGCAAAAATTACTTATCAACTCGCAACGAAATATGCTCTGGAAACTCTTCAACTAACTGACTTATGCCAGTTTTCAAAAAATCTGATGCATATTTCAATAAAAATTCATCATTTTTATCAAATTCTTCAACAGAAAACGCGAGCATTCCTCTGTTCTGAATTTGCATTTTTACAACTAAAGTTTTGCTTTTTTCAAGTTGCGCTAAAACTGTTCTTAACAAGCAACTCAAAGCAGCACACACAATATCATGTCCTTTTGGAGCATAACCTGCATGACCTTCAGCTGTACAAGTCTGCAAAAGCCCTTCTGAAGAGCATTCTAGCAGAACCTGAACCATAAAATTATGCTAAAACAATATCAGTTACACGAATATTTGTGTACTGTTGTCTGTGACCGATTGTTCTGCGGTAATCTTTTTTGCTCTTATATTTAAGAACGATTACTTTTTTGTCTTTGAATGATTCTTCAACTACAGCTTTTACCACAGCACCTTTAACATAAGGAGCTCCTACGTTTACTTTATCACCATCACTAACAAGAACAACTGTATCAATTTCGAGTGATTGTCCTTTTTCTGCATCAATTTTATCAACTTGGATAAGAGCGTCTTTTTCAGCTTTGTACTGTTTACCCTTATACTCAATAAGTGCGTACATTTTACACCTCTAAAAAATTTTTTTACACTACTTTTGGTACTAAACGGGGACATACCAAAAGAAATTGTTATAATATAGCAAGGACGATTATACCGTTTTTATGATAAAAAAGTCAAGACAGTACAGAAAATAAAGCAAGATGAAATTTAGTAAATGAAGAATTGAGCAAAAATCGCATTAAATTGTGTATGAGCAGATTCGTACAAAAATCCTTTCGACAGAAAATCCCCCGCGACCTGCGGTTCCTCACTTCGTTCGTCAATGCAGGTCGGTGTCATTTTCTGTCTACGGATTTTTCACGAAATTTACTGATTCACAGCTTTTCTGCGATTTTTCACGAATTTTGCATTTACGCAATGTTTCTTGCTTTGTTTTGTATTGGGCATAGAATAAGGCGAAGATGAGTTAAAAGCGAATTATAAAAGACATTGTGAGGGTACGCATCTTGTAAAAAAGAGTCACACGGATTCGAAAAGTCTAACGACTTTCGCTATTTTTGGTAAGATTTTGGCGAAATTGCAAAGGCAGTCTGTCATTTTGTACTTGAAATTCCGTCATTCCAAGATTTTCATACCGTCATTCCGAACTTGGTTCGGAATCTGTACACGACATAGTTGCTGAACCAAATTCAACTAAAAATCCCGCTATTCCTACAAATTTTTATTGATGGGAATTGAGAAATTAATTATTTACAAGCCAGATTAAACCTAAAAACAAAGATAAGATAACAATACAAGCAACAATCAACCATGAAATACTTTTTTTCTTTGTTTTATAATTTATAAAACTTGAAAATCTTAATCCTCCGATTAAACTCACTACTACAAATAATCTAGCAATTATATCGATAGTTGATTGATTATTTATATATAGAATTTTTCGTATAATAAATATTATTATTTCACTACAAAGTATGAATAATAAACATGTTAATAAAATATTTAAACAAATCCTAATTGTTTTAATTTGTTTTCTTCTTTTCTTTTTAATAGTATTAGGAGTTATTTCTTTTTCGTCTTTTATTAATTCAGGATATCCTATTAACTCACATATTTTTTTTATTTCTTTTTCTTGATAAGCAACCATATTGATATTTATTTCATTTTCTTTTTTATCACCTAAAATTTTTAAATTCACAACAGCTTCGCCTTTGTTACGACCTGATGTTATTTTACAATTTTTTATGTTTGAGATATTAATTATTTCCTTTTTAAAAAAATATGAGCGCTGTATCAAGGTTCCATTATATACTGCAACATGTCGTGCGGAAGTTTCTATTAATAGCAATCCAAAAACTAATATAAATAAAATTATCGTTCCTGATTGAACAAAAGAGACAATAAGAAGACTCATTCTTTCAAAAAAATATTTGTAATTTATTAATCCTGCTATTAAGATTGGTATGATCTGAAGAGAAATAATAAGAATATACAGAAATTTATTATTTGGAAAAAAAATATTTTCATTTTTTATTAGAGTTTTTCTTTCATGGAAATATTCTTTTAAATTTAATAGTGAAAAACTACTCATTTAATCCTCCTGTTATAAAAACTTTAGAAGAGTTTCCTTAACAGAAGAGTTTTTTTCTGGCAAAAGTGGATTAAGACCTCTGTCAACAGCTTTTCAACAAGAGGAGCAACTACGGTTCCTTCAACTAAAGCCCCATTGACTTGTCTGCTAACTGCCATTTTTGCAGATGTTTTTAACGTAACATTAGTTATTGTTTTATTTGCAAGATTTTTTTTACACATATTGGTCGTCGTCTCTACCAATAATTCTTAACTCGCCACTTTCCCACTTTCTGCGTAGGTAACTGAAAAATTCAGCAGTTACAGTTTCACAATCTTTTTTGAGCATTGGTTTATGAAGATTTTCTTCTTCAAGAACAATATCTCCGCGTCCTTTAGAAATATTTTTGAAAATCTTATCTCTAAAATCCTGAGTTTTTCCTGCTACAAGATAGGCAATTTCAGTTTCGGACATTTGATGAAGTTTTTCTTGCATAACTCTATCATCACAATTTAGAACATCATCAACTGTAAATAATCGCTGTCTTAAATCTACGCCTAAGTCTGGGTCCGTATTAGAAAGCATTGAAAGAATATTTTTTTCGCTATCTGGTAACATTTTTTTCAAAATATCTGCCAAAGCACCTCGTCCATCAATTGAATCAGATTTAGAAGTATTTGCAGTTTTCACTTTTTCACTCATGGCTTGGTCAACTCGGCGTAAAACTTCTGGATCAATTTTTTTCAAAGTTGCCAAACGACGCACAACTTCGGTTTTTGCATTTAATTCCATCTGATTTATTACATCGGCAGCAACTTTTGGTTTTAAGTGAGACAGAACTAATGCCTGAACCGCAGAACTTTCTTCCTTTAACAAAAAGAAAACTCTCTCCCCTTCCATTTCTTGCATATATTCAAAAGGTTTTCCTTTATGGAATGGAACTGATTTTTCAAGCATTTGCTCTGCCCGTTCTTGACCAAAGGCTTTAACCAAAATTGCTTTTGCAGTTGTTACTCCACCATCTTCACGAGAACGTTGAACAAGATTTTCAAATTCTGCCAAAATCACAGTTGCTTCATCTGGGTCAACACTACGAATCGATGCAATTTCAGGAATGATTTTTTCAGTTTGTTCAGGTGATAAATGAGGAATAATTTTAGCCGCTTCATCAATTCCAATTAAAAGCAAAAATTTTGCAACACGACGATAAATAGAATCTTTTTCTGGATTTGCATTTTCATTTTTTTCTAATCGAACATTTGAAGGAAGTTTTATTGATAAATCATCTTTTTGAGAAGTTTCATCGGTGGTTTTTATCAAACCTGCGGCCTTCATATAAGCTTTTACTCTAGCATCATTTTCATTCATAAAAAAAATCCTACTTGCTTAGTTTAAAAAATAAAGTTATTAACGCAACTAAAAAAAAGATATATGGAACTACCGTAAAAAAAAGTGTTAAAAAAGGTATTCCAAAAACTAAAAAACCTTGATTGATAATAACACCCATCTTAACAAGAGTTTTATAAACAATTCCAGCATACAAACTTAAAATTGCAATTACCAAAGACATAAATGATAAATCACGAGTTTTTGAACATAATAAAATTGCAAAAAAAGCAGAAAATCCGCCAAGAACAAGCTGAATTATATATAAAATAAAGCTAAAATCTTCTTGCAAAATATTACTCCCACTCAAAAGGATTTTTCTTTAATAAATTAAAAACTCCAACATCAGCCCCGTAAGGAATAATCGAAGGATAAGAAAATGATGGAGAAATAACAATATGCTGGTCTAAACAATGCAAGAAAAATTCTTCATATTTTTCTTTTGGAACTTTAGGAATTAAATATGGACCTCGTCGTTCAAAATATCGCAAAAGAACATCATCGTAAATTCGCCAGTCTTTTTCACTTCGTAAAGGCAATTCTGCGTACAAATCGTAAAATGAACGAGTTAATGCCGCTAGTAATGGAGGTGGCGCAAAATCAGAAGGAACAATTCTGTCCTCATTTTCTGAACTATATGCAACAACAAATGAAGTTACCGACCAAGGAAATGGCGGACAAACTCCAACGGCTGTTTGAGGAACAGAAACTGATTCTTGTAAAACATAAGGAACTGTTTCAAAAGATGAAAACCAAGCGTCTTCTAACCAAGGTCGCCAACGAGAAATTTTATTTGCTCGTAACCAACGATAAACTTGAACATCCGTAAGATTTGCCAATACA
>JAXJWW010000049.1:0-42834 GCA_036307825.1 Treponemataceae bacterium
ATAATATTCTTATGCTAGATAATTCAGTTTCAAAAGAAAATTATCAAGAATGTAGGGATGTATTATTCGATTATTGGGGAGAAGATATCTTCAAAATTTTGCAAAATGGAAATTCGTAATCAAATAAATTTATCTCCTAAAAATAAAACTGAAATACTCCTTTGACGCTACGCTAGTCAGTCGTCTTTCAGTTTTATTTTTAGGTGTAATTTTTTTATTGTGCATATTCCATTTTGCAAACTTGTGTCCAATGCGTAGACTAAAAATGGAACCGACCTGCATTGACGAACGAAGTGAGGAGTCGCAGGTCGCGGGACATTTTTTGTCGAAAGCATTGGATGAAAATTATGTAATTTACAAGATGTTTTTATCTCTTTTTGAGAAATGAATATTAAATATTTCTATATGTTTTTATTTCTACTTGCATATTTTCTTTATTTTAGGTAGTATTATAATGTTATAGAATTAGTACATTTATATTGGAGTTATAAAATGGGTGTAATTGGTATTATTTTATTAGTAGCTTTTGTAATCGTATGTATTTTGTTGGTTGCAATTGTTCTTCTTCAAGACGATGAAGGTGGCGGACTTGGTGGACTTTTAGGAGGTCCTGCTTCTACTACTTTTGGTTCACAATCAGGAAATATTCTTACAAAAACAACTTATGTTTTAGTTACATTGTTTTTCTTAACAAGTTTTGGTTTAGCTATTATTAACAAAGCTCCAACTTCAAAATCACTTGATGCTGCTGTTGAACAAACTCAAGAAGCTGCTGGTGAAAATGAATTCTGGAAAGAATCAGCACCTGCTGAAATGAAAGCAGATGATGCTACAGTAGAAGCAACAACAGAAGTTGTAACAGAATAATATTTTTTTTTGAGGTGTGTATGACCCTTGCTGATGTTTTTAATCCCAATATTATTAAAGTAGGGCTTGAAAGCGACGATAAGGATGAATTGTTTGAAGAAATGGTTCAGGTTATTATCGATTCATATTCTTCTTTGAGCCGAGAAAAACTTTTGTTGGCACTCGAACAAAGAGAAGCGTTGATGAGCACAGGGATCATACACGATGTTGCTGTTCCTCACGGAAAAACTGATGCTGTAAATAAGATTATTGGTTGTATCGGTGTTTCTAAAAAAGGAATAGATTATGAATCTTTGGATGATTCTCCTGTACACTTGGTTTTTATGTTAATTTATCCAAACGATTTTGCAGAAACAAGTTTACAAATTTTCAAAAAGTTAGCTATAATTCTAGATGATGCAAGTTTTAGACAAGAAGTTTTAAGTCAAAATTCTGCTCACGGAATTTACGATGTTTTATGTCGATATGAAAATCGATTAGGAGATTGATATGTCAGAAATTGATGTTATTAGCCACTTAATGAATGTTGAAAATCAAGCTTCTACTTTGATTTTTGAAGCACAAACTGTGGCTGAAAAAAATATTTCTGATGCAAGAGCAACTGCTGAAAATCTTTATAAACAAAAATACGAAAAGTTACTTAATGAGTTAGAATTAGATTATTCTGAAAAAATACAAAAAATCATACAAAATAATAAAAATTCTTTTAATCAATATCAACAAAAAATTCAAGATTTGCCACAAGATGAAAAATCCTTTAATGAATTATTAGACTCTTTGCTTTTTGAAGGCAAAAAGTAGGTTTTTATGGATAAATCTGGAGCTTCTGCCTATGTTTACGCAAAAGCAAGTGGAATTTTAGCTCGTTCTTTTGTTGGAAATCGTACTCAAAAGCTATTTGAAGTAAAATCTCTTTCAGAATTATGGTCTTTGGTTTTTAAAACTGAAGTTCCCCTTGTGCCAGAAGTAATGTTGGCAAAACAAATTGAGGTTGAGGCTCAAAAAAGATTTATTAAGGAATATGTTGATTTAGTAGGTTGTTATTCAAAGCCTGATCCAATTTTTACAATTTTGCTTCGTTTTTACGAATATTCAAATTTAAAAGATGTTGTTTCTTCACTTGTAACAGGAAAAAATGAGTTGCCACCAATAGTTGATATTGGAAAATTTGCAACCTTAGATTATTCAAAATATCCAAACTTAGCAGAAATCACAAAAAATTCTGAGTTTTCTTGGGTTACTGAAGTTCCATCAGTTCAAGATGAAAAGGATTTTGAACATAAACTTGATGTTCAGTATGTTCGCATACTTTGGAAAGCTATTCAAAAACTTCCTGCTTCTGAACGAGAACCTGTACAAAAATTTCTTGCTCAGTCATTCTTGCATAAAAATATTTCTTGGGCGCTTCGCTTAAAAATGTATTATAATTTTACAAACGAACAAGTTAAGGATTATCTTATTGCTTTGTCCGATAATCCAGATTATACAGATCCCGTTGCAGGATACGCTTTGAAAATTTTGGAGTTCCCTGTGGATTCTTGGGCAGATTGGAAGCAAAGTTCTATTTCTGATTACATAAATCCTTATTTCGGTTCTGAAGATTGGAAGATAGATCCTCGGTGGCTTCAGCAATCATTAAAAAAGCGAACAAATGATTTAGCGTTAAAAACTTTTAGATTATATCCTTTTACTGCAAATGTTTTGGTAACTTGGTTTAAAATTAAACAATTTGAATTAGACTGGATTAGAATTGCGGCAGAGGGATTAAGATTGAATGTTTCAACTTCTGAACTAAAAAAAATTGCAGGAATTGAACATTTATAATATAATGGAGAGATATGGCACGAACAGCAATTATGCGTCTTCTTGAACTTATGGTTCTAAAAGAAGATATTTCAAAGGTTATAGAATATATTGGAAAGGCAAAATGCTTTCAGTTTGATATGGACTTTGATGAATCCAGTAGTTCAATTTCAAATCAGCAGAAAGATGTTTTTGATAAATTACAGTTAGTTCGCAATTTTCTCGATATTGATGATGTTGAAGATTATGGGGAAGATTTTTCTTTGCCAACTGAACAAGATATTTCTCGTGCTAGTCAAATAATTGATGCTGTTGAAGATTTACGAAAGCGCGAAACAGAAGCATCAGAAGAAAAAAAACGGCTTGAGGATGCTTACAAAGAAGCATTGTCTTTTGCAAACCTAAAAGTTCCATATTCTCAATTAGATCATCTTTCATTTTTGAGTTTACGAATTGGAAAAATCGACCCAAATGTTTACGAAGATTTAGCTTTTTCAGTTGGAACCCGTGGAATTATCATTCCTTTGGGCGAAGATAAATCTAAAATTCTTGCCGCTTCTTCAAAAAAAGGTCGTTTTGCCTTTGATTCTGAATTGAAAAAGTTTGGATTTAATGCTTTAGAAATTCCAGAAAATTTTAAGGGAATTCCAGATGATGTTTTATCATCTATGCAAATTGAAACTGAAAAGGCAAAAGAACTTTTAGAATCAATTCAACAAGAAAGAAAAAATTTTGCTGATACTCATAAAGACGAACTTATTTCTCTTTTACGACATTATTCTGTTGGAATGCAAGTTCAAGCGGTTCAGGATAAACTTGAATCAACTCAACTTGTTTACAGAATTACAGGTTGGATTCCTTTGGCTAATTCTCGTGATGTTATGAACGATTTAGATGAACTTACAGAAGGAAGAATTGCAATTCGTCAGTTTAATCCAAACGAAGTTCCAAGTGTAAAATCTGGACGAGAAAAAGTTCCTGTAAAATTAAATCATGGAAAAATCGTTGCTAACTTTGATAGAATGATTTTTAGTTATGGTTCTCCACTTTATGGAACAATCGACCCAACTCCTTTTGTTGCTTTCTTTTTCACTTTGCTTTTTGGTTTGATGTTTGGAGACGCAGGGCAAGGTTTAGTTTTCTTAATTCTTGGAATTTTGATGACAACTAAAGTTATCAAAAACTTTCCTGTTTTAGGAAGTGGCTTTGGTCCTATTTTTATCTGTATTGGAATTAGTAGTACAATAATGGGAATTTTAACTGGTGAATTTTTTGGAAACGGAGAAGTTTTAGAGCCAGTTTCAAGATTTTTGAAAGGTCTTTTTGGCGATACGAGTCATGGTCCAATTCTTCACCTTATGCCTTCAGCAAGTTCTATCGATAAGTTGTTCTACTTTTTGATTTTTACTATGGGTGTTGGATTTATTATCAATTCAATTGGTTTAGTTATCAATATTATCAATAACTTTTCACTTGGAAGAATCGGAAAGGCAATTTTTAGCAAAACTGGAATTTGTGGAACAATTTTCTTTTGGTATGTTGTTTATGTTGCAGTAAAAACTTTGGTGTTCAAATCTACAGTTGGTGTTTTCGATTTTGTAGTTTTAGGTGTGTGTCTTTTAGGAATCTTTTTTTCAGAGCCTCTAACTCATCTTGTGGAAGGTCATCGTCCAATTATGGAAAATGGATTGGTAGCAACTCTTGTTGAAGGAATTGTTGAACTTCTTGAAGTTGTTTCAAGTTATCTTTCTAATTCAGTTAGTTTTTTGCGTGTAGGAGCATTTGCTTTGGCTCACGCTGTTTTAGGATACATCATTTTTACAATGACTTCTTTGATTCAGAGTAATGGTGGTTGGGGTGGAACTGTAGGAAGTATCGCAGTTTCAATTTTTGGTAACTTGCTAGTAATTGTTCTTGAGGGAATGATTGTTGCAATTCAGGTTGTGCGATTGCAATATTATGAATTTTTCTCAAAGTTTTTTACTGAAACGGGTAGAGAGTTTGAACCTTTTGAGTTCAAATATAAATAAATTTTTTTACAATTAAATTTGGGGGAAAATATGAAAAAAAATCTTTTGGTAGCATTTTTGATGCTTTGCTTTGTTTTTGCAGGTGTTTTTGCACAAGAAGCAGACATCATGTTAATTAATGAAGATGTTCCAGCTGCAACTGAAGAAGTTGCTACAGAAGCAAAAGTTACAGAAGCAGAAAAGGCATCTACTGTAAAGTATATCGCTGCTGCAATCGCTGTAGGTATCGCTTGTATCGCAGGTAGTATGGCTGTTGGAAAAATTGGTGCTGCTGCAATGGGCGCAATGAGTGAAAATGCAGAACTTTCTGGAAAAGCTCTTCCTTTCGTTGGACTTGCAGAAGGTATTTGTCTTTGGGGATTCCTTGTAGCTTTGCTTATCCTTTTTGTATAAAAAGGGATTTTTCTTAAAGTGAAATACTTTATCATTGGGGAGCGGGAATTAGTTTTAGCTTTTTCTCTAGTTGGAGTTTCTGGTGCGGTGGCAGTAAATCGCACAGAAGCTTTAGATGTTTTTAATCGGATAACAGGAAAGGGCTCTGGCGAAGTTTCGGCTCCTACAGAAAGTGAAATTCCAATGGTTCTCATTCTTACAGAAGAAGTTTCTGCCATGTTGGAACAAGAAGTTTTAGATTGGCAGATGAAGGGTTCTTATCCTTTGATTGTAGAAATTCCAGGAATTCATGGGCATTTACAAGGTAAAAAAACACTTACAGATTCTATTCGTGAAGCTGTAGGAATTCATGTTTAATATTGATATATAAAATTTTACGGAAGAAATTATTATGGAAGAATTGCGTTCCACCGAGATTCTTGATAAAGAAATTCAAGAAGATGCCAGAAAAAAGGCTGATAAAATAGTTAAAAATTCTCAAAAAGAAGCACAAAATATCCTTGATGGTGTTGAGGGCAGAATTGAAACTGCTAAACAAGAAAAAGAAAAACTTTATGCTGAAAAATTAACTCGTTTTGAAAGAGATACAAATGCTTCTCTTCCTTTGGAAAAACAACGATTTTTAGTTTCTTTTGAAGATGAACAAGTTACTAACGGAATTAAAAATTATCTTGAAAAACTTTCTCTCGAAAAAAAATCAGAGCTTTTAAAAGAGCTTTTGAAAAAATATAAGTCTATTATTGAAAATCGCAAGGTGAATATTTTTACTGTTAATTTTGATAAAACTTTGGCAGAAAAAATGACAAAAGAAATTTTATCAAATAATTCTATTCTTTCTTGCGTTGAACTTTCAGATTATGAAAAACAAATTTTAACAGAAGAAAATCCAAATTTTGTTGAAGGTTTTGTTCTAAAATCAGAAGATAAATCTATCACTTGTAGAGTTTTACTTTGCGAGATTATAAATAATATCAAAGATAAAAATAGTTTTGAATTGGCTCAAACTTTATTTTGTGGGAGGCTTCCACAATGATTGAAGGTAGAATTACTAGAATTTCAGGACCTATCGTTTATGCTGAAGGTTTAGGTTCTTGCGGTCTTTATGATGTAGTTGATGTTGGGGAATCTCGTCTTATTGGAGAAATTATCCGACTAAATAAGGATTCTGCTACAATTCAGGTTTACGAAGACGATACAGGTTTGAAAATCGGTGAAAAAGTTGTTTGTAATCAACGCCCACTTTCTTTACGACTTGGTCCAGGTTTGGTTGGAACAATTTACGACGGTATTCAGCGTCCTCTAAAATCAATGTTTGAAGATGCTGGTGCTTTTCTTTTGCCGGGACAACGCACAGAACCATTAGATTCTCAAAAAAAATGGAAATTTGAACCTTGCCTTTCTGTAGGGGATGCAATTTATCCGGGATGTTTTGTAGGTTCAGTTGAAGAAACTTCTTCAATTTGCCACAAAATTATGGTTCCTCCAACTTTAAAAGGAAAAACTATAAAAACTATTGTTCCTGCTGGTGAATACACAATTGATGATGTGGTAGCAACAACAGATTTAGACGAAGAAATTTGTCTCTCTCAATATTGGCCAGTTAGAAAACCTCGTCCTTATGCTGAAAAACTTACTGTAACAGAGCCTTTAATTACAGGACAGCGTGTAATCGATGTTTTCTTCCCTTTGTCAAAAGGAGGAACAGCCGCAATTCCTGGTGGATTCGGTACTGGAAAAACAATGACACAGCACGCTATCGCAAAATGGTGTGATGCGGACTTAATCGTATATATTGGTTGTGGGGAACGAGGAAACGAAATGACAGATGTTCTTACTGAATTTCCTTCCCTTATTGACCCACGAACAGGTCGTTCTTTGATGGAACGAACTATTTTGATTGCAAATACTTCAAATATGCCAGTTGCTGCTCGTGAAGTTTCACTTTATTCAGGAATTACTTTGGCTGAATATTATCGCGATATGGGAATGGCTGTTGCAATTATGGCAGATTCTACAAGTCGTTGGGCAGAAGCTTTGCGTGAACTTTCTGGTCGTATGGAAGAAATGCCTGCAGAAGAAGGTTTCCCAGCTTATCTTCCTACAAGATTGGCTGAATTTTATGAAAGGGCAGGACGAGTTACAACTCTTTGCCAAAAAGAAGGTTCTGTTTCTGTAATCGGTGCAGTTTCACCTCCTGGTGGAGATTTTTCTGAGCCTGTTACTCAACACACAAAACGCTTTATTCGTTGTTTCTGGGCTTTGGATAGAGAATTGGCAAATGCTCGACATTATCCTGCTATTGGTTGGATTGATTCTTATTCAGAATACGCAGATGAAGTGCGTGAATGGTGGGATAAGTTGGATCCTCGATGGGCACAAATTCGTCAAGAAGCTTTGGACTTGCTAAAACGAGAACAACGACTTCAGCAAATTGTTCGTTTGATTGGACCAGATGCACTTCCTGATACAGAAAGACTTATTCTTGTTGTTTCAGAAATGATTAAAAACGGATTTTTGCAGCAAAATGCTTTTGATGATATTGATGTTTTCTCAGTTCCAGAAAAACAGATTTTGATTTTGGAATTGATGATTCAATTTTACAAGCGTTCTCTTTCAGTTATCAAACAGGGAGCACCTTTGATGAAAATTACAAATCTTCCTGTAAAAGAAGAAATTGTGCGTATCAAAACTTCTGTTGCAAATGATAATTTGAATGAAATTTCTACAGTTGAATCTCACTTGGCAGAACAACTTAGTTCATTAGAAAAAATCTATCGAAGGGCGGACATTCTATGAAAGGTGTAGAATATAAAGGATGTAATTCTGTAGACGGACCTATTATCGTAGTTCGTCGAAGCGAAAATATTTTTTATGGTGAAATTGCAGCAGTTCGAGATAGATTTGGTGCAAAGAAAATTGGTCGTGTTATTGATATTTCTGAAGAATATGCTATCGTTCAGATTTTTGGAACAACAACTGGACTTGACTTAGACGAAACAACTTTGGAATTTTTGGAAACTCCAATGGAACTTCGAGTTGGAGAAGGTTTGCTTGGTCGTATTTTTAACGGACTTGGACAGCCAATTGATGGTTACAAAGATATTATTTCTTCAAAGAAAGTAAATGTAAACGGATATCCGATAAATCCTTATGCTCGAGTTTATCCTCGGGATTTTATTCAAACTGGAATTAGTTCCATTGATGGAATGAACACTTTGATTCGTGGTCAAAAACTTCCTATCTTTTCAGGAAACGGACTTCCTCATAATAAACTTGCTGCACAAATTATCCGTCAGGCAAAAATCAGAAATAGCGATGAACAATTTGTAATGGTTTTTGCTGGAATGGGTATTAAATACGATGTGGCTCGTTTCTTTGTAAAAACTTTTGAAGAATCTGGCGTTTTGTCTAAGGTTGTTATGTTTCAGTCTTTGGCAGATGCGCCTTCTATCGAACGAATTATTACTCCTCGTTGTGCTTTAACTGCTGCAGAATATCTTGCTTACGAAAAAGGAATGCATGTTCTTGTTGTAATGACTGATATGACAAACTATTGCGAAGCCTTGCGTGAAATTTCTACAACTCGGGGAGAAGTTCCGGGGCGAAAAGGTTATCCTGGATATTTGTATTCAGACTTAGCTGAACTTTACGAACGGGCTGGAAAAGTAAAAGGCTCAAATGGTTCGATTACACAAATTCCGATTTTAACAATGCCAAATGATGATATTTCTCATCCAATTCCCGATTTGACAGGGTATATTACAGAAGGACAAATTGTTCTTGATAGAGAAATGTCTCAAAAGGGAATGTATCCTCCTGTTGCGGGGCTTCCAAGTCTTTCTCGTCTTATGAAGGACGGAATTGGGGATGGAATGACTCGCGAAGATCATAAAGATGTTGCAAGTCAGCTTTTTGCAGCCTATTCAAAAGTAAAAAGCGTAAGAAGTTTGGCTTCTATTATTGGAGAAGAAGAACTTTCTCAAATAGATAAGATGTACCTTAAGTTTGGTGAAAAACTAGAAAGTGAATTTTTATCTCAAAGTGAATTTGAAGATAGAACAATCGAACAAACTTTGGATTTAGGTTGGAAGGTTCTTTCACTTTTACCAAAAAGTGAACTTTACAGAATTAAACCTGAATATATCGAAAAATATATGCCTAAAGAATAAAAAGGTGGTATAATTTACATACTATGGCAAGATTGAATGTTGCACCTACAAAATCAAATCTCCTCATGGTAAAAGAGCAATTAACAGTTGCTGCCGACGGTTACGAACTTTTGGAACAAAAGCGTGAAATTCTTGTTATGGATTTAATGCGAATGGTAGAAAAAGTTAAATTGTTAGAACGAGAAATCGAAAAACAAATTAACAAGGCATATCCAGCTTTAAAAAGTATGTTGATGGCAGTAGGTGGTGACCGAGTTGAACGACTTGCTTCTGGTGTAAAATACGATTTCAAAATTTCAGAAAAGCCAGTTGTTGTTTCTGGAATGAATTTTTCTTCAATAGAAGTTGATTTGCCTAAGCAAGAACTTTTTTATTCATCCTTGGATTCCTTTGCGGATTCCGATAAGGTAATGGTTGAGTTTTTCAATTTATTGAAATTACTAACAGACTTAGCTTCTATCAGAACAATTGTTTGGCGTTTAGCAAACGAAGTTAGAAAAACTCAGCGCCGAGTAAATGCCCTTGATAAAATGGTTATTCCTCAAACTCGAGAAACAAAAGTTTATATCGAAAGCGTTTTGGAAGAAAGAGAAAGAGAAAATGTTTTTGTTTTAAAAGCATTAAAATCTAAGCAAAAAAAAAGGAGGGCTCGTTTAGAGTAAAATTTATGGTAAAACCACTTTTTAATAGTATTCTTGTTGTAATAAATGGTTCAGAAGCCTCTATTCATGCTGCACAATATGGAATTTTAATGGCTCGTCTTTATCGATGCGATATGAAGGCAATTTATGTTGTAGATACAGCAACTTTAAAAGAATTAACTATAAGTAAATTCTTTGTAGCAGAAGAAAGTTTAGATTATGAAAACAGCCTTACAGAAGATGGAAAGCGATATTTATCTTATGTTGAAAATTTGGCAAAATCAAAAGGAATCAAAATCGAAACTGAGTTACGAAAAGGTTCTGTTTGGTCAGAAGTTGTTGGTTTTGCAGAAGATTCAAATGTAGATTTAATTTTACTAGGGGAACATCAACATAAGGAAGAAAAAGACGCTATAACTTCCACTTATAAAGAAATAATTTCTCATGCAGGTTGTTCTGTTTTAGTTGTAAGGCAAAAAAATATCGAACAGCTTTATAAAATGGCTTAAAAAGAGAGGTAAATATGAGAGTTGCACTTGTACATTTTTTATCACCTGTAAAAAATACAAATCATAAAGGGATTTTACAAAAATTAGAAAATGCTGTTATCAATAAAGGTTTTCAAATTGATATTTTTAACGCAATGACAGATTCTTCTACAATGCGACTAACTGGATATGATTATATTTCAATAATTGTTCCATCTTCACCTCTTTTTGGTTCTAAGTTACCAGAAAAATTTGACGAAATTCTTGATAATTGTGGAAATCTTACAAGTAAAAAAGGTTGTGCTTTAGTTGTAAAATCAGGATTTTCTTCTTGGAAAACTTGTAAAAACCTAATGTCCGGAATGGAAAGACAAGGCATTTTTTTAGATTATTTTGATGTAGTTGAAAATCCAGACCACGCAGCTTATGTTGGAAAAAAAATAGGGTAAAAAGTGCAAGATTGTTATAAAATACTAGGCGTTCCTCAAAATGCTACGGCTTCGGAAATAAAAAGAGCCTATCGCAAAAAAGCAAAAGAACTTCATCCTGATTTATCCTCTGGAGCAGAAACTTCAGCTCAGTTTCAAGAATTGGTAAAAGCTTACGAAATCCTTTCTGATGCAAAACAACGTTCGATTTTCGATGTTTCTTATTCAGCCTACTATAAAAGAGCGTCTTCTAGAAATGAAAATTTTTTTGATTACAGAACTTGGCTTTTAAATCGGGATGATGAAGAAAGTAAATGTAAATTGGTTTTCTTCGATTTGGTGCATAATAGGGAAGATGATGCGGTTTCACTTTTCAAAAAACTAAATTCACAAAATTTCAATTTTTCACTTTCTCGATGGTTTGTTCGGGAAGATTTTATGGATTTTGGCTTTATCCTTTGTGAAGAACTTGTTATTCGGCAAGAATATTATGATGCGGCTATCTTACTTGAACAGATTATCAGAATGGAGTACAGTTATGGGTACTTTGGTTTGTTTTTTCCAGAAGTGATAAAATTTGCCAGATACATTTATAGAAAACATATTTTTGATACATTAAGCGATGAACTTGCTATCGATGTTTTTGAACGGGCTTTAGAGTTAGATTTAGGCAAATCCGACGATGCTTTTTTCTTAAGTAAAATTGCTCATTGTTATTTGCGTTTAGGTGATTCAGAAACAGCAAGAGTTTGTTTACTTGAAGCATTAAAACTTGATAATAATATAACTTTAACTTCACAATTAAGGAAATTGATATGATTAGATTAAAAAATGAAAAACAGATTGATGGAATCCGAAAATCTTGTAAATTACTTGCTCATATGTTTGAAGAAATTATCCCAAAAATTGAACCTGGAATGAGCACAAAAGATATTGATGACTTAGCAGTAAAATTCATAAAAGCCAATGGAGGAAAACCTGCTTGGTATACAGTTGATTTTCCGGGAGCTTTGTGTATTTCTGTAAATAATGAAGTTATTCATGGAATCCCTTCTAAAAATCGAAAAATCAAAGAAGGGGATATTGTTTCTCTTGATGGTGGAATTGTTTTAGACGGATTTTTTAGCGATTGTGCAAAGACTATTCCTATTGGAAATGTTAGCAAAGAGGCACATGATTTAATGGAAATTACAAAACGAGCTTTGGATGCAGGAATTGAAGCTTGTAAATTTGGTAGCCGAATCCACGATATTTCTAGAGCGGTTTCTGGTGTTATCAATAAAAAATATGGAATCGTAACTGATTATTGTGGTCATGGCGTAGGTTTGGCTGTTCACGAAGATCCTGCTGTTCCAAATGATTTGGTAGGTGGTTCAAATCCTCGTTTACAAGAGGGAATGGTTTTGGCTATCGAACCTATGATAAATCTCGGTACAGGTGATGTAGAAGTTCTAGATGATGATTGGACAGTTGTAACTTGTGACGGAAAAATTTCTTCTCATCAAGAGCATACTGTTGTAGTTTTTAGAGATCACACAGAAATTCTTACAATTATTTAAATTATTTTATTAAAAATGTAACACTTTTCTCTTAAAATTATTTATATTTAAAACAAGTTTCAAAGATTTGTTGTATATTTATATTGAAACTTGTTTTAACAAATATTTTTTGGAGGAAATAAATGCACAGTAAGTTTAAACTTTTTATAAGTGCAATTCTTTGTTTTACAATTGCTTTGGCTGCTTCATGTTCTGGAAAGGAAAAGATAAAATCAGCTGTTACAGCTTTTGCTGATACAGAATCTTCAGTAACAGTTCCTGCTAATTCATTGGAAGTAGTTGAAGCCTTACAAAATGTTTTTAGGTCTGTTTCATCAAATGTATTAAAGTCAGTTGTTGAAGTTGATGTTGTAGAAACCAAAACTCGTCCTGCAAATCCTTTTGAAGATTTACCATTCTTTTTCTTTGGTCAACCTCGCGGAAGTGACGAAGATAGCGGTTCTAGAGAGTACAAGCAATCTGGACTTGGTTCTGGAGTTATCGTTCGTAAAGATGGAAACACTTACTATGTTCTTACAAACGAACATGTTGCAGGTTCTGCTGACGAAATTTCTGTAAAACTTTATGATTCTCGTGAATTTAACTGTAAATTAGTTGGAAAAGACGAACGCAAGGATATTGCTTTGCTTTCATTTGAATCAAAAGATGATATTCCTGTTGCTTCTCTTGGGGATTCTGACAAGGTTCAATCTGGTGATATTTGTTTTGCCATGGGAACTCCACTTGGATATTTTGGAAGTGTAACTCAAGGTATTGTAAGTGCTACAGGCCGAGATGGAACTGGAATTGGAAATATCAGCGATTTTATTCAAACTGATGCTGCTATCAACCAAGGAAATTCTGGTGGTCCACTTGTAAATATTTATGGTGAAATTATCGGAATTAACACATGGATTGCTTCTCAATCTGGTGGTTCACAAGGTCTTGGATTTGCAATTCCTATCAACAATGTTAAAAAAGCAATTTCTGATTTTATTTCTGATGGAAAAGTAACTTATGGTTGGATGGGTGTTTCTTTAACTTCACTTGATAAAGATTACGAAAAAGCTCTTGGAATTGATGGCAAAAAAGGTGCTTTTGTGGCACAAATTTTCTTAAATTCACCTGCTGCTAAAGGTGGCATTCAGGCCGGAGATTTCATCATCGCTCTAAACGGGAAAAATGTAAAAGATGTAGATCAACTTGTTCGTGATGTTGGAGATTTACGAGTTGGAGAAACTGCTGATTTTACAGTTATTCGTGGTGGAAAAGAACTTCATGTTAGCGTAAAAATCGAAGGTAGAGATGATTCTGTTGTAACAGACAATTCAAAACTCTGGCCAGGATTTATGGCTCATCCTATTACAGAAGAAATTCGTAAAGAAATGAAGTTGGATAATTCTGTAAAAGGTGTAATTGTAACAAATGTTCAAGCTAAGTCCCCTGCTGCTGCTTTAAGAATCCAAAATGGTGATATTATCACTGCTGTAAACGGAAAAAATGTTACAAATGTTAGCGAATTTTACAATGAACTTGTAACCAAACAGAAGGAAATTTGGTTTACTATATATACTTCCGAAGGTCATAAAATAGAAACTTCTAGGTATAGATTTTAGTTGTTTTTTTCATAATAAATAAAAGCTCCTTAATTTTTTGGTTGCCTTGTTTGTAAGTTTTACAGATAAGGCAACTTTTTTTTGTTTTTTTAGGATTTTTTATTTTTATCTTGTACACAAAGAGATTTTAGGTTATTATATTCTTATGATTAGAGAATTTTTACCTTTTGACAAAGTTCGTAACAACGCATTGAAATTAGCCCACAAAATTTACACAGACGGATTTATTCCAGATGTAATTTATGTTTCCCTTAGAGGTGGAGCATATATGGCAAATGTTATTAGCGAATATTTTAAGATTTTACGAAAAGAAATTCGTCCTGTTTTATTTGCAGCGGTAGTTGCTCGTTCTTATACTGATGTTAGAGAAAACTCTAGAGTTATGGTTGACGGTTGGACATATTCCCCTGAATATTTAAGAAACGGAGATAAAATTCTTCTTGTTGATGATATTTTTGATACAGGAAATACAATCAATCACCTTGTAAATATTCTTCTTGAAAGAGGTGTTCCTCGAGAAGATATTAAGGTTGCTGTTCACGATTACAAGTATTTTCCAAACAAAAAAGAACAACATCCAAATCAGCCAGATTATTGGTGCCGAAAATTTGAAATTAACAGCCCAGAAGAAGACAGATGGATTCACTATATGAGCCACGAATTAGTTGGGCTTTCAAAAGAAGAATTGGAAGAATATTATTACAAAGATGATCCAGAATTGCGTGATATTCTTGGACCAATTTTAGGAAAGTAAATTTTAAGGAATATAAAAGTGCAAAAGAATATAAGATTGAATTTTTTACATAATAAATTATCTCGTTTTATATTTTTTTGCTTTTTGCTTTGTTCATTATCATTATTTTTATTTGCAGAAAATTCATTTGTTTTAAGTCCTGTTGAAGGTAATTGGTCAAATTATCAATCTATAATAATTGATGTTCCAGAAGGTGCTACTGCTTTTTATTCATTTACAGGTGATAATCCTTTGTATTCAGGTTTTGCTTACGAATCTCCTGTGTTACTTGAACTAGAAGGAGATATCAATTTAAAAGTTGTCATATTAGATAAAGATGATTCTGTAAAGGAAGAAACTGTAAATTTTTCTGTAAACAAAGGTTCACTTAATCTTCCCTTCGTAGCTGAATATCAAAATCAAGCTATTGTTACTTTATCAGAAAACAATATTTCTATTCCTTCAAATATGAGATTTTCAATTGGTGATGAAAAAAAATATTTTCTAAAAGGAAAAACTCTTACAGTTGATTCAAAGAATTCTTTAGAACAAATTTTACCTTTGCAAATTCAAGATGAAAATAATTTTTATCGATTCATGATAAAAATTCCAGCAAATTTTTCATCTGAGGAAAATTTATTAAATTATCAAACAGTTGAAGAATCAGATTTTTCTGAGGATGATTATACAATTAGAAGAATTGAAAAAAAACTTTCAGAATGTCCTTTTGTTGTAGAGTTTATTGATTGGTCTAAAATTAAAATTTCAACTGGTGAAAATATTTATGTTTGTTTAGATGATGATGTTTGGCAAACAGGAACTTTTGATTTTGAAACTTCACGAGATATTTCTCATACTTTATCTTGGATTGATTTAACAGGTGTTAATTCTGAAGAATTTATTCCAGAACAATTTAAAGTTTATTTTACAACAATTCCAGTAATGCCAACTTTAAACTTGGTTCAAGATAAGTCAAAGGTTATTGAAGTTTCTCTTTCTGATAAAAATTTTCAATTTGAAATTGTGCAAAATCAAAAAGGGGTAACTTCAAAATTTTCTGAATTTAGAAATAAAAAATATTTTATAGATACTGTTTACGGAAATGATTTGAATTCAAATATTGAAACAAAAGTTTATTATGATGGAATTTATCAAGGTAAATTATTTGCAGATTTTTCAATTGATAAAATGCCTCCAAAATCTCCATCTATAATTTTATCTGATAATAATTTTTTTGTTCGAAATCCAGTTGAAATAAAATTTACTTCAGACGAAAAAATTTTTTATGTATTAAAATCAAAAGTAATTTCTAGTAGTGAGTTAAAAAATCTTGAATTAGAATTAACTAAAAATTTTGCTTTTGATTCTACGACTGCAATCGAATTGAAAAATGATTCCCTAGTTCTTTTTGAAGATAATCAAAATGCAATTTTTTATAATCTTGCATATTTTTCAAAAGATGATTTTGGTAATGTAAGTGAAGTTTCTTATTATCAAGTATTAATTGATTCATATAATTATTATATTGAAGCAAATTTAAATAATTCAAACTATGTTCAAGACGGAAGTGCGGCTCATCCATTTTCTTCTTTTGAACAAATATTACCGTTATTAAAAGATGATAAATTTCTAAAAATACATGTAGAAGGAAATTTTGTAAATGTTCCTAATTTGACTTTTTCTTCACCTTGTGAAATTATTTCTTCAAATGGTGCAAGGTTTACATTTTTACAAAATTCTTTTATATCAGTTGAAAATACTGAAGTAAAAATTTCTAATTGTGTATTTGAACAAAATTTTATAAACAATGAATTATTTGCTCAGCAAAATTTATTTAAATTAGATAATGCAATTTTAACTTTGGATAATTGCGAAACTGTTTCTTTGTATAATAAAAATGGTTCAGTAATTTTTGCAAATAATTCTAAGATTAATATTTTAAACTCTGGTTTAACAGTTCAGTCAAAAGTTTATTCAAGTGTTTTTAATTTGTTAAATTCAGATTTGAATTGTGAAAAATCTAGAATTTCGGCTGTTGCTGATTCAGTTATTGCTTTAACAATGAATTCAGGAACTTTAATGTTGAATAATTGTCAAATACAAGTAAACGGTAAAACTTCTAAGATTTACGAGTTATTTGGTGTTGAATATTCTATTCAAAAAAATCAATTTTATTGTAACGATAAAAATAAAGAAATGGAAAAAGTAGATGTCTTTTCTAAAAAAAATGTTTACGAGGATAACACTATAAATCCATTTTAAAATGAATGAGGTGCTAAGTCTTGAAAAAATTCTTAATTATTTCTGTTTTGATTTTTAGTTTTTTTTGTTTAAATTCTTTTTGCCAAGAATTGATTGCTTATGATGACCTTAAAACGCTTTACTACGAAGAATTAGAGTTTTATAATGATTATTCTTCTTTATTAAAATCTTACATTCTTACTAATGATGAAGATTCATTAAAAAAATATGTTGAACTGTCTGAGGAGTTTTACAGTTTAGAATGTATTTTTTCAGAAATGGTTGTTGAATCTTTATTTTATTGGAATTATTTTAGAAATTATTTTGATGAAGAATCACAAGTTTTGCTTAATAAAGAAATAATTTATTTTTGGGAATATATAAAAGAATATCTTTTACTAGATAATGTAACTTTTGCAGCAGTTAATTATGTAAAATCTTTTTCTTCTTTCAAGAATAATGATTTTGAATTTAAGTTTCCAATTCAAGATTTTAAAATTGAAAAAAATATAATTGAAATAAAAATGCCTTCAGAAGTTTTTGTAAGAAACGATTTTTATCAGACTTTAGCAAAGGCAGAGTTTTTGTTACATCAATTAAATTCTGAAGAATTTAAACTTAATCCTCTTTTACCTGAAAATATTTTTTATGAAATTTGTAATAATCCAAAATTGTTATATGTAATTTTTAATTATGAAAAATATTTTTTAATTCAGGAATTTTGTATAAAAGCTGTAAAAGAATTATTTGATTATGATTATGATTTTGTTTTTGAAAATAACTTTGAAAGTTTTTATACAATTTTTCCAGAAGGATTTTTTGAAAATGTTTTTTCTGTATTCCCTGATTATCAAAAAAATCTTGATGCAAATTTTCAATACGAATTTTGTAACGCATTTACAAAATTCGTATTGAAACAAAATAAAGAAGGTTTTGATATAACAAAAATATTTTCTGATTCAGAAATACAAATTATAAATTTAATTTTAGAAAATCATTATTTTGCATTTTGTTTAGAAAGTGAAACTTTAATTGAGCTTTCTGAGAAGTTTAATGCCATTTTGAACTTAGATTATTTTATACCATTTGTTATTTCAAATTTAAAAGTTGAGAGTGATAATAATGAATAAAAATTCTTTTAAAATTTTTCTTGGTGTTTTTTTTATTTTAGTTTTTTTTGTTACAGTTTTATTTTTAATTATTCAATTAAATGTTTTTCCAGAACTAACAAAAATTTATAATGAATGTGTTGCAAAAATATTTTTAGAAAAAAATAATCCAGTGTTTAAAGATTCTGTTCCAATTCAAAAAGAAAAAATTATTTTACAAAACGGAAGTGTTGATTTTCAGTCAGCTAATTTAATTTTTTTTCCTGTTGAAAATTTTTCTGAACAGTTAAATGAATTTGTTTCAGTATATAATATTGATGGTGTAGAATTTATTTTGTCAGAAAACAATTTAGTTTTGCAAGGAACTGGAATTTTAAAAAGATTTAGTTCTTCTTATGATTCATCAAATCCAGAAGTTGAATCTTGGACTTTTAAAAATGAATATCCAATTATAACAAGTTTAGCATTTTATCAAAATTGTATTGTTTTTATTGATGCTTCTTTACAAGTTCATTGTTTGGATATTTTTACAGGGAATGAAATTTTTAATTTAACAAATTCAGAAAATAAAATTTTTTCTCCTGTTTATCCAAGTGGAAAAACATTTGCTTTTGAAAATGCTTTTGTGTTTGAAGGTATGAATAAAAACTTATTTGCTTTATCTTTTGTAAATCATGAGGAATTAGAATTACAAGTTGTTCAAAATAAAACTGATTTTTCTATTTTTGAAATTTCACCTGAGGCAAAAACTCATATAAAAGATTATGTTGCTAATTGGCTTTCTTTAACTGAAGAATTTGATTTACCTTCTGTAAAAATTTTACCAGATGGAATTGAGCCTCTTCCACTTGATGATGAAAATTTAATCATATATGCATATTGTCCTGATTGGTCTGGCATTAAAACAATTGGTTTGTGTGACGAAAATTCTTCTTGGATAAAATCTTATACTTTTGTTTCCATTTTTACAGATGCTGGTGAATTGCGTGGTGTTAGTATGGATTATGTTGCGGATTCTCCTCAGCTAGAATTGCACCATTCAACAACTGATGAAAACTTTTATTATTTTGTGATTGGAAAATTACCTCACAATGAAGATACGCATCAAAGATTTTTTACAATAAAATAATGGACGGATAAAATGAATCAAATAATTTGTGGTATTGATGAAGCAGGTCGTGGGCCTTTAGCTGGACCTGTAACAGCAGCAGCGGTAATTTTACCTAATGATTTTGAAATTGAATTATTAAATGATTCAAAAAAACTTTCTGAAAAAAAACGATTTCTTTTAGAAGAATTGATAAAACAAAAATCAATTGCTTGGAGTGTTATTCATATTCCCCATAATATTATTGATGAAATAAATATTTTGAACGCAAGTTTACTTGCAATGAAAAATGCTTTTGAATCTTTAGCAACTCCACAAGGTGAATTTTACAAAGGAGATGTTTCTAAAATAATTGTTGATGGAATTTATTTTCCTAAAATTAAAGTTTCTGATGGAGTAGAGTGTATTACCAAAGTAAAAGCAGATGCAACTGAACCGTCTGTAATGGCTGCTTCTATTTTAGCAAAGACTGCTAGAGATAAATTGATGATTGAGTATTCAAAAATTTATCCTGAATATCAATATGAAAAACATAAAGGATATCCAACAAAACTTCATAAAGAAATTTGTAAAAAAATAGGTCCTTCCCCAATTCAGAGAAGAACCTTTTCTTATTAGTTTTTTTTAGTTATGATTCAACTGGTGGAAATGGCATTACCACTGCGGCAATAACATAAATTACAATTCCAAAGCCAACTCCTCCAAGACTTAATAAAACTGCAATTAATCTTACAATAGTTGGATCGATATTAAAAAATTCTGCAATTCCTGCACATACACCACAAATCATTTTTTTATGTGATTTATAAAGTTTCTTTGACATATTTTTCCCTATCCTTTTATTTGAAGTTTACTTTTATTGCACCCATTCCGCAATTTGCAGTAATGTTATTTTGGCTTTCCATTGAAGAAACATATTGGCTTAAACCTGAAATTGTGTTGTTTCCAATTCTAACTTCGCCCAATCCTACTTGAGCTTTGTAACTATAATCAGATTCTGTTCCAAAAATTGTTGCAACAATTGAACCCATTCCACATTCTGCATTGATTTTGTTTGTAAGTTTTCCTTGAACATCAATTGAACCTACACCACAATTTAATTCTGTTTGACTTGATGTTAAATCTTTTAAAACAATTTGTCCAGCACCAACTGTTAATCTTGCTGATTTTGAAGTAAGATTAATTGTTCTTGCTTCAAAACTTCCGCCTCCCATATCAACAATTAAATTTTCTAAAAATAAATTTCTTGGCAATGTGATAATTACTGTTGGACAAAAACTATTTTTTCTAAAAGATATTCCAGAAAAAATACCAATTAAATTATCTTTGTTTGTAATTGAAAGAACACCATCTTTTGAAATTTTAATATCAACTTTGTTTGTTCCCATGTTTTTTTGTTCAACGTTAAATTCATCTCCTTCTTCAACGAGAACTCTACATGCTCCAAATTTTGCATCGATTGATTTTATTGTTTCTCGATTATATTCACCTTTGTTATTGATGATAGGTGGCAAGTTTGCTAGAACTCCAGGAACTCCATTGAATATTGATTTTGCAAGTTCACTAGGGCTTCCAAGTTGTTCGATAACTTGTTGTACATTTTCTCGTCCTGCGTCTTCAAAATAATTTTCATAATATTCCATTGCTTGATTTTTATCATCATAAGATAACATATCAAGATTTTTTTCTAATTCTGCAAGATATTCGTATTTTGTCATAAAATTTTACCGTCCTTTCCTCTATAAATTTAACAGTTATACTAAATTTTTTTGTTACCAAAAAGTACAAAATTTATTTGTTCTGAAAATTTTTTCCATTCACTGCGTTGTTCATCAAGCTTTATCATTCCATTGGCAGTGATTTTATAATATCGTCTATTCCTTCCATCAACTTCTACATCGTAAGTTTCTAACATTCCATCTTTTTGAAGTCGTCGTAAAACTGGATATAGAGTACTTTCAGAAATATCGATTACGCTTCTTACATCCTGTGTAATTTTATATCCATAGGTTCCTTCTTTTGAAACAACTGCAAGTACAACTGTATCAAGTAGCGTAGAACCACTGGTAAAAGACATATTTCCTCCTGTTTATAATATTGTATTTACAACTATAATATATAGCGTATAATATTATTTTGTCAATAAGTTTTGTAAAATTTTCTAAAAAAAAATTATTTTTCTGTTTCTTTTGAAGTTGTGTCGATTTTTTTTACTTCATTGATAAATTCTTCTAAGTTTTCAAAATGTTTGTAAACTGAAGCAAATCGAATGTACGCAACTTTATCAACTGAATTTAATTTTTCTAAAACTAAATCTCCTAATTCGGAAGTTGAAATTTCTCTGGAAGTTTTACCTTTGGTGATAGCCAAATCTTCAATTTCGTTTACAATATTTTCAACGGTTGAAGTTGCAACTGGTCGTTTTTCTAAAGCTCGTTCGATTCCTTTTTCTAATTTTTGTCTGTCAAAAGGTTGTCGGCGGTTATCTCGTTTTACAACCATAAATGGTTTTTCTTCAATATGTTCATAACTTGTAAATCTGTATCCACAAGAGTTGCATTCTCTACGGCGTCTTGTACTTTCGCCATTTGCCATTGTTCGTGATTCAATTACTTTGTCGTCAAAACTTCCGCAGTATGGACATCTCATTTTAGTTATTCCTTATTTGTTCATAAAAATATTTTGCACTTAATGGTCTCAAAAAGTATGTGGCAATTGAAGCGATTATCAATTTTACTAAATCTCCAATGAATAATGGAATTGTTCGATAAAGTAAATTCTCAATTGTTAAAAAACTAAATCCAATTTTTGTAACTTTGAAATATTGAAAAATTCCCACTAGATAAATTAACAAAAATCCAACTAGCATTGTAAAAATTATTTTTTTGAAAGATGTTTTTTCTGTACTTGGTTTTCCTAAAAAAATTCCAATAAAAAGTGAAGCAATAAAATATCCGATTAAAAATCCTCCAGTTTCTTCAGATAGACAAATTGCTCCTCTTGAACCAAATGCAAAAAAAGGTAATCCTAATGCGCCTAATATTAATGTTATTCCAGAAACTGCAGCACCTGAAATTCCACCGATAATTCCTGCAAACATCAAACATAATAAATTTTGAAAAACAAAAGGAAAAAATGTACCTTCAATATAAAATGAAAAAAATCCTGAAACTCCTGTAATGATTGCACAAACAATTATCGCAATCGAACGCAAATTATCTTTTGGAGAATTTTTTATAAAAGAAGCATTTTCAGATTTCTTCATTTTGTTCCTTCTAGACTTTAAATAAAATAATTAATATCAGTACCAAAGTAATTGATACAATAATCATCATTGCTTTTACCATTTTCTTTAAAAAACAAATTTCTTTTTTCATTGTATCAATATCAATTTGTTTTATTGTTGATAAATTGTTTTCAGAAAATTCTTCATCAGGAAAAATATCATCAAAACTGATAAAGTCCACTTGAATTTCTTTTTCAAATTTGTTTTCTTTTTTCAAAAGGATAAAAAGATAAATTGAATATAAGAGTGAAATTACAAATAAAACATAAATCATCCAGTTTCCAAATCTTGAATAGGTTGTCATTGTTCGTTTGTAAATAGGAACTTCGGCGTTTAAATATCCTGTTTCAAAAAGTGGAAAATCATCAACAATTCTACCGTAAGCATCAAGTACAACTGTATATCCTGAAGTACAACTTCTAAGCATTGAAGTTCTGTGTTCAATTGTGCGATAACTTGCAATTACAAAGTGCTGATATTCTGCAGATTTTGTTTCTGACCAAGAATCATTTGTGATGTTTACAAATAATTCACTTCCAAATAAATATAATCTTCGGCAAAGGTCAGAAAAAGCATCTTCAAAACAAATTGGTGTTGTAAATTTTACTTCTTCTTCCTCAGAAAGTGGAAGTGAAAAAAGTTTGTAACTTTGTCCTGGTCGCCAACCGTTAGAAAATCCAACAACTTTACTCATGAATTTTTTTACTAAAGGATGGTCTGCGTATGGAATACATTCTGCAAATGGTACAAGGTGAATTTTTCCGTAGGCATCAACAAAATTGCCGTCTTTATCAAAATAAACTGCGGCATTTGAAGTATTATCTGCATCATCAAGATATGCAGGAGCTCCCATTACAAATGGAACTCCCATTTCTTTGATAAATGGAATGAGAGGGTCTTCTTTTGGATATGTTTTGTATCTGTCCAAAGCTCGAGGAAAAGAATATCCCAATGAAGATTCGTTCCAAACAACCAAATCTGGTTTTTCGCCTTGATTTTCAGGATTGTTTGCGTATTCTTCAACTGCAAGCCGAGTTTGTTCCATAGAAACTTTGATTACATCTCTTTGACTTGAAATCCAAGGTGGACAGTTATGTTGAATCATAGAAACTTTTATAGTTTTTTCCGGTTGCCGATTAATTAAATATTGAACCGCACCAAAAAATACTGAAATTGCTAATAATGTCATACACAAAGCAGCTGTTTGTGCATACATTTTGATAGGTGCTTTATTTTGTTCATATCTAGAAGCATCTGGAATAAGTAAAATTCCTTTTGCTAAAACTGCTGAAAATAAAGCAAATATGAATGTGATTCCCCATGTTCCTGTAACAGAAGCTATTTGGGTTAACAAACTCCAGCGATATGCACTCATTACCAAAGTTCCCCAAGGATAAGCCAAAAATCCTGTGGAACGGAACCATTCATAAATTGTCCAAACTACAGCAAATGTTAAAATTTGTTGAGGTGCGTAACTTGATGAAGTTGCACTATAAGCTTTTAATTTATTTTGTTTATCTGTGTATCTGAATGGAAGATAAAGATAATTTCCAAAAACAAAGCCAAAGACAAAATATGCAACGCCCGAAGCACCTAATGTAAAAATTGCAAAGTCTTTAAATCGGCCAAGCCAATAACTTGAAAGAAAATGAGTTACAAAAAGTTGTAAACCTGTTAAAAAACCTGCTTCTCCAAAAGATTTTGCTCTAGAAATTGCCACAAAAAGCGGAATTAGTGCTATAATACCTAATAGAGGTGAACCTAGCAAGAATAGTTCGTTGGGAATTGCTAAGGCTGTTACAATTCCTGAAAAAATCGAATAAAAAACTTGTAAAATTTGCATCATTATATTATCATTTTACTTGATTTTGATTCATAAATCAATCAGTTTGGAAGGAAGTGAACAAAGTTACATGAAAAAAGTAATTGATGTACACACAGAAGAATTTGGTTCTCAACCTGAAATTGTGGTGCGCGCTCCAGGTCTTTTTCATCTTATGGGCGAGTATTCATGGTTTTTTGGTGATAAAACGCTTTCTATGGCAATTGATTTGCCTGTTTATGTGTCAATTTCTCCAAGAACTGATAATATTTTGCGATTTTACTTTTATCAATCTAAAGAACGCAAAAAAATTCCTCTTTCAATTACTAAGCACAGAAAAGAAGATAAATTAGCTAACATTGTTAAAGGTATTATTTTTGGTTATAATGCTGAAGGTTATGCTTTTTCTGGAATGGATGTAACTTTCTATTCTGAAATTTTACCTTCTGTAGATATGGGAATTCTATCGGCCTTAAAAGTTGCAACTGCTTTTGCAATAAAAAAATTGTTTAAAATTAGAGGCAACGATAATTTAATTCTCAGAGTGATAAAAAATTGTGAAGTTGGTTATTTTAGTACTGATTTTTATGTTTCAGATATAAATACTATTCTGTTTTCAAAAAAATCTTCTTGTGTTTTAACAGATAACGGAGATTCTTCCTTTGAGATTTTACCTTTTAAATTTGATAGTACGTCTATTATTTTAACTGATACAAAGGTTCCTTTAGCTGCATTATGGCCTGAAAATATACTTTATTCAGATATGAACCGCAATTTATTATCGTCACTAAAAATATCTCGAAATAATAAACAGATTTACGAAGATTCTGTTTCTGAAATAAACGAAGTCCTTTCTGATACTTCAGAGACTGTACGCAAGAAATTGATTTGTATGATGAAAGAAAATCAGTTGTTACTAGATTCTGTTGAGGCTCTTAGAAATAATTATTTATCTAATTTTGCTAAGTTTGTAAATAAATCTCATGAACTTATGCGAGATTCTTTATTAGTTTCTTGTCCAGAAATTGATTGGCTTGTAAAACGAGTTCAAGAATTTGATAAAAATTCACTACCAAATTTGACTTCTTGTTCAAGAATTACAGGTAGAAATTTTGCTCGTTACACTTATTCAATTATCAAAGATGAATTTGTTGATTTATACATGGAAAAATTGCAAGATTACGAGCGAATTTTTGGATTTCATCCAACAACTTATATTGTAAAGCCAAGTGAAGGTGTTTGCCTTTCCAAGGAAAATGGATAAAATAGAATGAAAATTTTACTTACTAATGATGATGGTATTCATGCTGAAGGGCTTTTAGCTCTTGTAAAATATTTAGAAAAAAAACACGAAGTTTGGGTTGTTGCTCCTGATAGAAATCGTTCTGGAGTTTCCCACGGAATTACAATGGCAGAACCTCTAAAACTTTGCCAGTTAGCCGAAAATCGTTTTTCTTGTTCAGGTGTTCCTGCTGATTGTACTTTTACCGCAATAAATGGAATTTTGAATGAATATCCTGATGTGGTAATTTCTGGAATAAATAAAGGTCCAAATCTTGGAACTGATATTATTTTTTCAGGGACAGCCGCTGCCGCTCGACAAGCTTCTTTTTACGGTATCCCAGGAATTGCTGTTAGTTTAGCATCTTTTGAAGAACCTTTAGATTATTCAGCTTTGGCAGATTTTGTAAGCAAAAATATTGAAAAACTTGTAACCTTGTGTGAAAAAGATATTTTTCTTAATATAAACGCTGCTTCATTGGATTCGTATAAAGGATATAAACTTACTTCACTTTCAAAAAGAAGTTATCAAGATAAAGTTTCTTTATATAATGCACCAGATGGAAAGTTTTATAGTTTTTTTCTTGGTGGTGGAGTTGAGTCTTTAGGAGATGAAAATTCTGATGAAAAAGCCACCTCAGAAGGTTATATTTCAATTACGCGAGTTTTATCTCAACCTATTAGCCTTGAAGTAGATTTAAAAGTACAGGAGAATTTATGTCTAACAATTTAAAAGAAGGAATAAAATTATATCAATCAAGAAAATATTCAGATGCACTTGCTTTTTTTCTTGCTCTTCCACCTGATTCTTCTGATAATATCGAGTTGGCATATTTTATCGGGCTTTGTTATGCTAGATTAAATAAATATGATGAAGCACTTTTGTATTTAGAACAGGTTGTAACTAATGGAACCGATTTTGACAGAATTAAACAATGCCGACTTTCTTTGGCAGTTATATATAGCTTAACAAATCGTTCAAAAATGGCGGAATTTGAACTTTCAAAACTTATGGAAGAAGGATTTGATACAGAGCAAGTTCAATGTGCAAATGGATATGTTGCTTGGTATCGGAACGAAATTGAAAAATCAATTGCCTGTTACGAAAAAGTTTTAGATAAAAATCCAGAAAACACAACTGCATTGAATGGGTTAGGTTATATTTTGGCTTCAACTGGAAAAGATTTAACAAAAGCTTTGTTTTTATGTAAAAAAGCAGTTGATGCAAATCCTGAATCAAGTGCATATTTAGATTCTCTTGGTTGGGTTTACTTCAAACTTGGCTTGTTAAAAGAAGCAAAAACTTTTGTAAAACGAGCTTTAGAAAAAAATCCAGATAACGAAGAAATTAAATCTCATTATCAAGAAATTTTATCAAGTTCAGCTGATATAAAAAATAATGATATTCCTCGCAGGGGGCAATTTTAATGAAATTTGGTTTTAATAAAAATTTTCTATATAAATCACTTTTTATTTTTCTATTTATTTTGAGCTTTGGTTTTTCAGTGTTCGCGCAAATTTCAGAACCAACTCCTGCAGATAAGGGAATGGCAGCTGAAGAATTTAGACGAGGTGTTCAGGCTTATTATCGAGGTGCATATAATGATGCAATTTTGCAATTTGAAAAAGCCCTGTCTTTTATTCCTGATGAACCTTTGATTTTAAATTGGTTAGGAAAATCTTATTACAAATCAGGTTTTGAATCTACTGCTCTTGATCAGTGGAAATTTGTTTCTGATTTAGAACCAAATAATATTTTACTACAAAATAAAATTGAAATAATTTCTCATCGTAGATTGGCAAGTGAATTTTTTTCAAAAAATACAAGATATGTTAATTCTACAACCTTTGTAGGTGCTGAAGGCGAAAATCTTTTTTTTAGTCAGCCTATTTCGGTGTTGGCACAACCTAATGGAAAACTTTTGGTTTTAGCTTATGGTTCAAATGAATTGTTAACTATTGATGTTAACGGTTCTATTATAAATCGAAATCGTGGACCATTGAATGGTTTTGATAGACCAATGGATATGATTCAAACTCGCGATGGAAATATTTTAGTAACTGAATACGCAGGGGACAGAATTTCAAAATTATCTTCTGATGGAAATTTTATTTTAAGTTTTGGAAAAAAAGGAATTGGGGAAGGGGAATTGCTAGGACCTCAATTTTTAGCACAAGATTCAAATGGAAATATTTTTGTAACTGATTTTGGTAATGCAAGAATTACAGTTTTTGACGAAGATACAAATTTTCTTTTTAGTTTTGGTAAAAAAAATTCATCTAGTGATTTTACTGGTTTTGAAGCACCGTCTGGAATTGCAATTTTAGATGATATTGTTTATGTTGCTGATAATATCAAGGGTGGAATTTATAGTTTTGACACTTCCGGTAATTATTTAGACACTTTAGTTTTGTCTGGAACTTTTTCTAGTCCTGAATCAATAAGACTTTTTCAAGATAGTTTGTTAGTTTCAGATATGAATAAAATTTATTCAGTTGATATATCTACGGGGGCTGTTTACGAAACTGCTCGGCTTGGAAATGGAAAAGTTAAAGCTACAAATGTAGCCTTAGATGCAAATTCAAATTTAGTTGTAGCAGATTACGGTGCAAATGAAATCAATGTAATGTCACGAATGAACGAGTTAGTTGGCGGATTTTTTGTTGATATAGAAAGAGTTAATTCAGAACAATTTCCTAAAGTTTATTTAGATGTTCGTCTTGAAAATAGATTTAGACAAAGTCTTGTAGGATTAAACGAAGTAAACTTTTATGTATCAGAAGAAAATCGAGGTGTTGCAGATTTAAGATTTGAAGGTGCTGTTAATTTAGAACAAAGTTCTGATATAACAATCATTATTGATAGAAATTTAACTTCTGCAAATTTAAGTTCTGCAATAGAAACTGCAATAAAAGAAATTGCAATTTCTATGGGCAAAGATGCTAAGTTAACAATTATTAGTGCCTCAAATGTTCCTGTAATTGAATATTCAGGAAATCCTGAAGGTTGTAAAAACTTTTCTGTAAAAAGATTAAATTCTCAAATTGTAAAAGAAACTGCTTTAGATAATTCAATTAGATTAGCCGGAAATAATTTAATTTCAGAATCTGTTAAGCGTTCTGTAATTTTATTAACTTCGGGAAGTATTTCTGAAAATGCTTTTTCAAAGTATCCAGTTTCTGAAATCGCCTCTTATCTTGGAAATAACGGAATTAGTTTTTCAACAATTTTGTTGACTCAAAAAAATATTGATTCGCAAATTGATTATTTGATTTCACATCTTAACGGAAATTCATATTATGTTTTCCGTCCAGAAGGTTTGTCATCTGTTGTATCAGATATTGAAAATATTACAACTGGCTTGTATCGATTGTCTTATGTTTCAAGTTTAGCTTCTGGTTACGGTCGTGATTATCTTCCTGTAGAAGTTGAAGTTTATCTACATAACCGTTCTGGAAAAGATTCAACAGGATATTTTGCACCGCTAGAATAAAACAAAAAAATCAATCTATTAATCTTGCTTTCTTTATTGGAATTTTAGGATTTTTTTGTTTTAGTTCTAAGATTGTTTTTTCAATGGCTTGTTTTTTCTTTTCTCCAAAATCGAATAATTCTCCTTGCGGATCGTCTATTCCATTTTGGATGTTATGAAATCCAACTCCTAAAAGTCTAATTCCTCTACCTCGTTCATATTTTTGATAAAAAAGATTTTTTGCATTTTCAAATAATTCTTCAATTGATTTTATTGTGTGTTGAAAAGTTTCTTGAATCGTAACTGTTGTAAAATCTTCGTATCGAATTTTTACACAAATTGTTTTGCTGTTTTTTTCTTCACTTAACATTCGGAACATACAATTTGAACATAATTCTAAAAGGGCTGTATCAATTATATATTCTTCTGTAATATCTCGTGGATAAGTTTGTTCTTCACTTATTGATTGTGATTTTGGTTTTCCAGAAAAAGTATCATTGTTGATTCCTCTAACTGTGTTGTATAAAAATTTTCCTGTACATTTTCCAAAAAGACTTGTTAATAATTCTTCTGATGCATTATAAATTGATTTGATTGTGTAAAATCCTGCTTCTGTAATTCGTTCTCGAGTTTTATTACCTATTCCCCAAATTTTTTCTATTGGTAATGTAAACATAAAGTCTTGTTCTTTACCATAAGGAATTACAAATAAACCATTTGGTTTTCGTAATCCAGAAGCAATTTTTGCAAGATATTTAGAAGATGCAACTCCAACAGAAACTGTTAGTCCTGTTTTTTCAAAAATATCATCTTTGATTTTTTTTGCAGTATCAGTTGGATTTCCAAAAAGTCGTTCTGTTCCAGTTAAATCTAAAAAAGCTTCGTCAATAGAAATTTGCATTATTTCTGGAGAATAATTGTAGAAAATGCTCATCACTTCTTTTGATTTTTCTTGATAACGACGCATTCTTCCTTTTAGATAAATTCCTTGTGGACAAAGTTGATATGCTTTGAAAATTGGCATTGCAGAATGAACTCCAAATTTTCTAGCTTCGTAAGAACAAGTTGAAACAACGCTTCTTTTGTCACTTGGTAAACCACCAACGATTACAGGTTTGCCTTTGTATTCTGGAAAATCAAGTTGTTCAACAGAAGCAAAAAAAGCATCAAGGTCAATGTGAAGATAACAAGTTCTATTTTGATTTGAAGTCATCTTAGTTTTGTCCGTTAATCAAAATTAATTTTTCTGTTTTTACAATTTCATTTGAGTTAACTTGTACGAATGCAATTATTTTAATTTGAATTGTATATTTTGTTGAAGCAGAAAAACTTAAAGTTAAATTTTCTGGGGGAAATTCATCGAGATTAAAAATTGCAGTTCCTCTTTCTGTCATTGCAGCGTAAGAAAAGTTTGCATCGTAAATTGGAATTAATGATGGTGAAGAAATTGAAATATCATATTTAATAATATTACTTGTTGATTTTAAGTTTAAATCAATTTCTTGTTTTTCAAAAATATTTTTCTTAGAATAGTTGTATTTAAAATATTCATTTTGATTATCAGTTTTATATGTTAAAATATTTTCTGAGTTTATTTCACTTTTAGAAATTACAAATCCGATTATTGTTGAATAAATTATCAATCCTATAAAAATAGAACACAAAATAATTAATGCTTTTATAAGTTTTTGATAATTGGAAATCTTGTGGTTTTTATACAAATTTTTTGAAACTAAAATTCTTATCACTAATAAAATAAAAGGTGTTAAAAATAATGCAAAGAAAAAGTTGTTTATTCCTTTTGCATTGTTTATGTAAGAAAGAATTTGTTTTAAAGATTCAAAATCTGTAAAAAATATTGGAATAAAAATTATTATCATTGAAATAAATGCAAATATCAACGATGTAGAGTCTTTTGTTGCTCGTGAAAGATATGCGATTATGTATGCAACTAAAAAGAAAAAGAAAAATGATAAATCGCAAAGTGAAAAAATAAAAATATTTATAAATGTAACTAAAGTTAATAAAAATCCATAAATATATGTTGTTTGTGGAAATTTTAAGAAAAATCTAACTCTAGAAAAAATTAAATACAAAGAAATTGTTATCATCAATTTAAATGCTGAAGAAGTTATTGGATAATTATTGTATTGAGGACTAATGAATTTAATAATTATTTGACCTAAAGTTAAACTTGCAAATAAAATCAAAATAATTATTGGAACTAAAATTGAAGTTTGTAAAAATTCCTTCTTTCTTGAAAAAGCTGTTTGTCCAAATAAAAATGAAAAACAAATTAAAAATAGTCCAATTGCAATTGCAATTAAAACTACAAAAATTAAAACTTGTTCTGTAACAAAAATTGGTGTGTTAAAAATATTGATAAAGAAATATTGAGAATCCCAATTTTCATTATCAATTGGAGGTTGATTATAAATAAAATGTTCAATTCCATCAAAAATATTTTCGGATGGTAAAAAATGTATTGCTGGAATTTGTGCATTTAATAAATATGATAAGACTTCATCACAGTTGATAATTCCAAGTCGATAAAAAGCCAAAAGTGAAGAATTTAAACTGTATTTTGTTTGGGTTTTACCAAAACTATCCATAATTCTTTTTACAAAATTCGGTGGAGTTGATATTCCCTTGGTTGAAAATTCAATTTTTGTCTTTTCACTTAATTTTGGTGATAAACCATCAGAAATGACTATGGCTGAAGTGTATTCATTTGTATCAAGATTATCGATAAAAGTGGCAGTTCCTGCTGGAATTGTTGGTAAAATTTCCTCTGGAATTGGGCTGTAATCATCAGCTGTAAGAATAATATCAACATAATATGGTGTTTTATCTTTTTCTAACTTTTTGATAAAATCTATTAGCTCATTTTTAATCAAGAAAGCCGTATTTTGTGGGATTATGACACAAAGTTTATGAAGTGGATATTTATTTGTGGTTTGAGAAGAATAAATTATGGAAAAAGGAAAACTTTCAGATTGTGAATTTGATAAAAGTTGTATTTCAGTTTCTATTCCAGATTCCGATAAAGTAGTATATAGATTGTTTGAAAGTGTTTTTTGCTGTGGATACAAGGCATTTCCGAGAAAAAAGAGCAAAAAAAAGGATAATGTTATGTATCTGTTCATGATATTAGAATAATCTATTGCAAAAGAAAAGGTCAATACTTTGCATAAAGGATTTTACAAAACTATCAATTTATTGTATAATACTTTAGAGTTTGAAATATATACTTATTAGTTTAACGTAACAGGAGAAGGCTTGAATGTGTGCCTCTAGTAAAAAAGAAATTTTACAATTACCTTTGAAAGTTATCCTTACAGAAGAAGGTGTTTCTCAATTTATTCGCCAAAAAAAGCGGTTGTTGCGTTTTAAACTTGCAGATAATGTTGAAGAATCTGGAATTAAGTTTACAGAATTTACTCCTGCCTCATTACAACAGATGATGCACTTAGATTATGTTTCTAAACTTGAAATTTCTATGCCTGAATTTGGTTCTTCAAGACAAGAAATTATGGATTTGTCAAAACTTATTGTATTTTCTGTTCTTTACAAGCAGTTTGATAGACAAATTTTGACAGCTTTGCTAGAAACAAATTGTATTCGTCATCATAATAGAGCAAATCCTGCACAACTTTTAGATGAAAAAACACAAATTCCTGATAATATTCTTCGTTCAAGAATGGTAGGGAAGGCTGCTGTTATCAATCAGGCTAGAGAAAAAATCCTTGAGCCAATTTGGAATTCAATTGTAAGTAATGATGAACTTTCTCCTGAAGAAAAAAACATTAACTTGCTTATGGCAGAAAAATTTCTAAATCGCCTTAGTTTGTTTAACTGGTATATTATTGTAAAATTTTTCAAAACTGATGGATTTGACGAAATGTTAAGTAGTATTCGTTCTACTTTGCATGATTTTATGGATAAGAGTAAAATTGCTGAGTACATTTCTTTGATGGTTATGGAATTGGCACTTAATAGCGAAAATACCAACATGAAAAAAGTTGCTCGTGTTCTTTATCGTGGACTTGATGATGTTGATACACTTATTTTTGACCCAGATATTCGCTCAAAAATTATTCAAGAACTTGAAAAGAAACATGAATTTGTATTCATTTCTTGGAAGCTTGGTGGTGGTTCAACTTCTATTGGTAAACAAGGACGGCTTCAGATTACTCTTTACAACAAAACTGACGAGTTCCAAGAATTCAAAGAAAACGTTGAAGGTAAGAAATCTGCAAACTTAAATAAAAAATCACTTATTGACTTTTATCGAGATGGTCAAGAAGGTGCCGACTTAGGTTTGTATTATCTTTCTTATCTTGATGAAGCTTGTAAAAAAGAAAATGTTAAGTTTGAATCTTTGGTAAATCAGTTCTCATCAAATGACTTAACCGTTATTAGTTTGACATTTAATTTCTAAAGATGAATCGTAATTTTTTTTCAGTAACCTTAAATTGCTTTGTAGTTTTATTTTTCTCATTGTTTTTTTTTGTGTCTTGTTCCGATACAACTCCACATATTTCATCCTTGTATAAAACTTTGATATATGAATTTACTTCTGAAGATGAAAAAGCTCAGGTAAAACTTTCTGTTTTTATAAATCCTTCTCAAGATATTCGTCGTTCAAAATCGATTGAAGTTTTTCATCCTGAAACAGACTTTGTTTGGAAAATTGAAAATCCTCAGATTTACGAAGAAAATAAAAAAAATTATTTTGGATATTCTTCTTTGACTGTACCTTCTGATTTTAATTTTCCAGAAGGTATTTTTGAATTAACATATTTTGATGTTGCGGATAGAAGTGTTAAAGAAAATTTTGAAATCAATTTGTTAAAATCTATGGCTGATACCGAAGATGGTTTTGTAAAAGCTTCAGATGTTCTTGCTAGAAAAGCTGGAACTGAATGTTCGCAAAAAAAGATTATTTTACAAGATGCTGTTGGTAAAGAAATATTTTTTGGATTATATTCATCTTTGTTAGATAGTGATGAAAAAATTCTGAAATTATTTCCTGATGCAGAAATTAAAAGAGTTTATTTTTCAAATCATAATAATTCTGTTGTAATTTTATTACCTCAAGAAACAATCAAAAAAAATAATTAAACTGGAGTAAAAATGGAAAATATTATCCGTAGAGAAATTAAAACTTTTGTTTTAAGAGCTTCTAGAATGACTGATGCACAAAAACGAGATTACGAAACTTTAAGTGCAAAATGGTGCATTCCTTTTGACAAGAAACATTTAAATTTTGCAGATATTTTTGGAAACTCAAATCCAGTTGTTGTTGAAATTGGTTTTGGAATGGGAGCTGCAACTGCAATTATCGCAGAGCAAAATCCAAATATAAATTATCTTGGTCTTGAAGTTCATACTCCAGGAGTTGGTCGCCTTTTAGGAAACATCCGAGATAAAAATTTGCAAAATCTTTTTATTATTGAACATGATGCTCTAGAAGTTTTAGAGTATATGATTCCAGATAACTCTGTTGCTGGTTTTCATGTTTTCTTTCCTGATCCATGGCCAAAGAAAAAACATCACAAGCGAAGATTGATGCAACGACCTCGTACAAATCTTTTAACTCAAAAACTTTATGAAGGTGGCTATGTTTACATGGCAACTGACTGGGAGCCTTACGCAGAATTTGCTTTAGAAGAATTAAATCTTACTTCAAACTTAAAAAATAAATATGAAGGATTTGCTCCTCATCAAGAATGGCGACCAGAAACAAAATTTGAGCACAAAGGTTTACTTGCAGAAAGAAAAATTTGTGAATTGTTTTTTGAAAAAACTGAAGAGTAAATGTTATATAATTTAAATTAAGTGGGAGAATTTAAATGAACAGAATCCAGGAACTAGAAAAATTAATTACAAAGTATCAACATTCTTATTACACAAATGAAGCAGAAATTTCTGACGAAGAATTTGATATGCTTTGGGATGAATTAAAAATTCTTGATCCTGAAAATCCTATTTTAAAAAAAATCGGTTCTGATATTGAAAATAATTCTCAAACAGAAAATTCTTATTCTGGTGGAAATTTTGAAAAAGCAACTCACTTAATTCCAATGGGAAGTCAAGAAAAAGCTGCTGACCCAAATGCATTTTTATCTTGGACAAAGAAAGTAAATTTTTCTGAATATATTGTTGAGTACAAATTAGATGGTGCAAGTTTGGAACTTCAATATGAAAATGGAAAATTTGTAAAAGGCGTTACCAGAGGAAATGGAATTATCGGTGATGACATTACTGCAAATGTTTTAAAAATGAAAGGTCTTGTAAAAGAACTAAAAATTAAAACAGATGAATTATCTTTGTTTGATGAAGAGATACTTCCATTTACAGGAGGCATTCGTGGTGAAGTAATTATGAGTCACGAAGTTCATCAAAAATATTTTTCTGATAAAGCAAATTGTCGTAACGCAGCAAACGGTTTGATGAAAAGAAAAGATGGCGATGGCAGTGAGCATTTACAAATAATTTGCTACGATGCTTTTTTTACAGATACTTCAACTTATGATTATCCTTTTAAAGATGAAGTTGAAAAAATGAAGTGGCTCGAAAAAATTGGTTTTACAACTTCACCTTTAAAAATTTGTAAATCTCCAGAAGAAGTTATTGAATATCGTTCAACAGTTATGGAAAACCGAAAATCAATTCCTTATGATATTGACGGTCTTGTTATCAAAGGAAGAAAAATTGATTTAATTGACGCAAAACGAAATCGTCCTGAAAAACAAATTGCTTTTAAATTCAGTTTGGAAGAAGCAATTAGTATTTTGCGTGATGTTATCTGGAGTGAAAGTGGAGCCACATATACTCCCATTGGAATTTTTGATACAGTTGAACTTGCAGGAACAAAAGTAAAGCGAGCAAGTTTGGTAAATACAAATACAATAAAATCTTTGGATGTAAAAATTGGTTCTCATGTTGTTGTTACAAAACGCGGAGAGATTATTCCAAAAATCGAACGAGTAATAAAACATGATGAAGAAAAAACTATTGAAATCGAAATTCCATCGCTTTGTTCTGTTTGTGGTACAAAGTTAATTGATGAAGGAACTCGGCTTTATTGTCCAAATAAAAATTGTACAAAAAAACTTTATCACCAAATTGAAAAATGGATAAATGTTTTAGATATTCGTGATTTTGGAACTGCACTTTTAAAATGGGTTTTAGATAATAAAAAAATCAATTCTATTTCTGATATTTATAAATTAACTGAAGATGACATTATAGAATTTTTCTTAAATGAAGAAAGTTTAGCAAATGCAAAAGAATCTTTAGGTGCAAAAAAAGTAATTGCTTCAATAAAAAATCATACAGAAATTTCTTTATCAACTTTTATTGCAGGTTTTGATATTGAAGGAATAGGCGAGTTGTCAGTTGATAAATTAGTGAATGCTGGATTTGATTCTTTGGAAAAACTTATCAATGCCACAGAAGAAGAACTTGCAAGTGTAAATGGTTTTGGAGAAATTCTTGCTGCAACATTAAAACAAGGTTTAAAAGAAAGTTCAACTGAAATGTTGTACTTATTAAATTCAAAAATTATAAAACTTAAATCTAACAAAGATGGAATTTTTGCAGGAAAAACTTTTTGTTTTACTGGCGAACTTTTTACAATGAAAAGAGCAGATGCAGAAGCTTTGGTTAAATCCCTTGGTGGAACTACAAAATCTTCTGTTGTAAAAGATTTATCTTATCTTGTTACAAATGATACAAGTTCAGGCTCTTCAAAAAATCGAAAAGCCCAAGAACTTGGAATTCCTGTTATTGACGAAAAAACTTTTCTTTCTCTTGCAGGAAAATAGTTGGATAAGTTTCTACAAAAAAATCTGGATTAATAGCTTCCATATTTAATCTCATTTCCCAATGTAAGTGCGGACCTGTTGCAAGTCCAGTTGCCCCAGATTTTCCAAGATAAGTTTCTGTCAAAACTTCATCACCAGTTTTTACTTCAAGACTATCAAGGTGATAATACAAACTGTAAAGTCCCGGAAGATGTTCAATACAAATTGACCAACCTGTACTAATTCTATTTTCTGCCATTACAACTTTTCCGTTACCACAAGAAAAAGCTTCTGTTCCTGTTTTTACTCCGTAGTCAATTCCGTAATGTAAACTTGTAGAACTTTTTCCGTTTGTGTATTTGTAAGTTCTTCTATCACCAAAAAAACTTGTTCGTCTATCACAAATTAAAGGTTCAGAAAAAATTGTTAAATTTGTATTTGTAAAATCTAAATAATTATTTGTATCAAGAATTTTATTTAACCTTTCAATTTGATTCATTCTTTCTTTTGAATAATCATTTTTAATATCAGAATTTTTTTGGTCGAGAACTAAAATTTCTTCAACAAATTCTTTTTCCACAAATTCTAAAGGAAGTGAAAAAGAATTATTTTCAATTTCACCAATGTTGTATTCAATTTTTACTTTGTAATTATTTTTTTCAAACCAAGTTGTAGTTGGAACCATTCCCATATAAATTACATGATTTCTTTTTTTAGAATCCATTTCAAAGAGAGTTGAACTTCTAAGATTTTTGTCTGTGTCAGAATTTACAAGACGAATTTTTCCTGAAATAGAAATTTCATCTTTAGATAATTTTGCTAACTTGCCTAAAAATTTAAATTGCATTTGTACAAGAATTGGATCTCCCGGACAAAATTCTTTATTGTAAACTAATTTTATTTCATAGTTTTTTCCTTTGTACGATGCTGTGGTTGCAAAAGAAAAAAATGAAAAACAAAAACAAAAAATTAAACAAGCAAAAATTTTTTTAGAAAATTTATTAGGAAATAATTTCATGTTCACCACTTATACATAAATCTGTAATTATAAGTTGAGTATTTTCCATTCCGTTAAATACGTTTCTTGTAACTTGGTAAATTACATCAACTGTGTGACCAATATCAAAATCTCGTTTGATTTTATCAGCTGCATTCCAATAAAGTGCTGGCCATTTTGTACCACCACATTGTAGAGTTAATTTTAAATGAGATTTGTCTGTTCCAATTAAGTTAGCATCTACAATTTTTACTTTTTCTGTATAAAAGTTTAATTGAGAATTTCCTTCTCCATAAGGTTCAAACAAATCTACAGTTTTTAAAATATCCGGAGTTAAAAAATTATGAGGAAGTTGTGCATCAATTTCGATTGTCTCTTCTTCAGAGTTTTCTGGAAATTCAATTAAGGCAGAAAGTTTTTGTAATTTTTCTAAAAATGGATTTAAATTTTCTTTGTTCAGACTAAATCCTGCTGCAAAATCGTGTCCTCCATGATTTAAGAAAAATTCGCTACACTGGTCTAACAATGTTGTTATTTTATATCCACGAGTTGAACGAGCAGAGCCAATTACACAAGAATCTGTTTCCGTAATTACGATTGCTGGAACATTCAATGCTTTCATTAATCTTGCAGTTACAATTCCTGTTACACCTCTGTTAATTCTTCCGTCATAAACAACTGCTAAATTATTATTGTAAGTTTTTAAACTGTTAAAACCTGCTTGTTCACAATAAGTCCAAGCATCAACACCAAGTTTTTTTCTTTCTTGATTTAATTCAATTATTCGTTGTGCAATTTTATCCCGTTCAGTTGCATTAGGATTTATAAAAAGTTCTAAAGCTGTTTGCGGTTCACCTAATCTTCCTGTTGCATTTAAAGCAGGAATTAAATTCCAGCCTAAATCTACACTTGAATTTCTTTTGCCAATCAAATTTAATCTTGCCATCAATTCTACTAAGCCGGGACGAATTTTTCCAGAGTTAAGGGATTCAAGACCTTGTTTTACTAAAATTCTGTTTTCATTTTTAAGCGGCATGATATCTGCAAGAGCTGCGATTGCAACAAGTTGTAAATCAAAATTATTTTTTTCGTTATTAAATTTGAAAACTGCTTGTTGAATGTAAGTGATAAAAATATTAAAAAATCCATCGAGTTCTGTGCAAAGATTTTCGTTGTACTTTGCAATTGTTGAAAGACTTTTCAATCTTAATAAACTCATATTTGCAACTGAAGGAATTACTTTTGCAATTTCGTCACGGATGTCTAGCATATTAAATTCAATTCCAGTTCCAAAAATTTTTGTTAAAAGTTTATTTTGAATTGGTTTGTCCCAAACAAAAATTTGTTGACCTTGCAAAAATGGAATCAATCTTGTTTGCTGAATACTTACAAGTCCTGGAATAATTGTTTCTGTAAGACGTGCTTTTTCAGTCATGTTTTCAACTTTGATACATTCAATTACATAAGCGTCTGTTATAGGACGAACATTCATAAGACAAATATCTTGTTTGTACATACTGCATTGTGAAAATCTTAATGCTTGAACAAGTTTATATGCAACTGCACATCCTGATATTTCTGCAAAAGGATAACCAGAATTTTCGATTTTAGGATCGATTATAATTGCAGGACTTGGTAATTCTTGAGGTGGATTATGATGGTCAGTTACGATGACATCAATTCCTTTTCCTGCGGCGTAGGCAATTTCTTCATTGTTAGAAATTCCGCAGTCTACTGTGATAATAAGACTTCCATAATTTTCTGCAAATTTATCAATTACTTCTTTTGTTATTCCGTATGCATCATCACCTTCAGGTAATTTATACTGAACATCAATTCCTAAATCTTTTAAACATTGATAAAGAATTGTTGTGCTTGTAATTCCGTCCACATCTCTATCACCAAAGATTAAAACTTTTTCTTCTTCATCTTTTGCATCTAAAATTCTATCAACTGCATCTTCCATATTTTCAAATAAAAATGGATTGTGTAAATAGCGTTGATCATTTTCTGTAAAAAATAAAATATCTTTTCCCTCTGTGATTCCTCTTCGGGATAAAATACTTGCTGTTAATAAATCACAAGAATATCTTTTGCTAATATCTTGAATAATTTCTTTTGCAACTTCTTTTTTTTTCCAAATTGACATTTAAATTTCCTTTAAAATAATTGGATTGTTTTTTATTTTTTCATTTGAATATGTAATTGAAGAATTTAATAGAGGAAGTGCATTTCCAAAGCATTCTTCATTTTTTCCAAAAACTTCCATAATTGTTTCGCCAGATTTTACAAATTCACCTTCTGTTTTATGAAGGATAAATCCTGCATCGGCGCAAACTTTTTCTGTTGTTACATTTCTTCCAACTCCAAGATGAATTCCTGCTAAACCACATTGATAAGCATCAATTTTGATAAAGCCATCTTGTGTTGCTTTTATTTCTTTTACAAATTTACTTCGGCGATTATTTCGTTGTTGTAAAAGTTTTTTTACATCGCCACCTTGAAGTTCTACATTTTTTAGGAATAATTCCATAGCCTTACCAGACTCAACTACTTTTTTACACATTGATAATGCTTCTTCTTTAGAACTTGCTTTTCCTGCCATTAAAATCATCTGAGTTGCAAGAGCGTAAGTTAATTCCATTACATCTTTAGGCCCTGAATTTTCAAGACAATCTAAAGTTTCTTCGATTTCTAAAAAGTTTCCTGTTTTTAATCCAAGTGGAGTGTTCATATTTGTAATCAAGGCTGATGCTTTTCTTCCCATTTGCTCAGTTGTTTTTACAAGACTTTCTGCAAGTCGTTCTGCATCTTCGGCAGTTTTCATAAAAGCACCAGTTCCGTATTTTACATCAAAAACTAAACAGTCTGAACCTTCAGCAATTTTTTTAGAAAGGATACTTCCTGTAATCAAGGGAATTGATTCAACTGTTGCAGTAACATCTCGTAAAGCATACAAAAGTCTATCGGCAGGAACAATATCTTTTGTTTGACCCGTCATTGCAAATCCCACTTCCTGAATAATAGAAGCAAATTTTTCTTTAGAAAGATTTACATTGTAACCTTCAATTGATTCTAATTTATCTAAAGTTCCTCCAGTATGACCTAAGGCGCGACCACTCATCATTGGAACTTTTACGCCACAAGCGGCTACAATTGGAGCTAGTGGAAGTGAAATTTTATCCCCAACGCCACCTGTTGAATGTTTATCAACAAAAGGTCCTTGTAAATTCATTTTTGAAAAATCTATAACATCTCCAGAATGAAGCATTACATCTGTAAGATTTGCTGTTTCTGTAAAAGTCATTCCGTTAAAATAAACTGCCATAAGCCAGGCAGAAATTTGATATTCAGGAATTTCTTGTGCAACATAACCATTTATTAAAAATTCAATTTCTTCTTTTGTAAGTTCTTGACCTTTTGGGTTCAAAACTGAACCTCGTTTTTTCATGATAATATCAGTTGCACGCATACTATTTTCCTTTCAAAATAAAATTTATCTTTACATTATATCACTTTACTTGACATAATCAACCTAAATATATAGTCTTTTTTCTATATGATTGCTGTTTTTGTAAATTGTTTTGCTATAATTTTAGGCTCTTTTTTGGGCATTATGTTTTCACGAAAAATGAATTCAGAATTGAATATCACTATTTGTGATGCCGCTGGAGTTGTAACCTTTGTTATTGGATTACAAATGGCTCTTAATTACAACAATATTATTTATGTCATCCTATCTCTTATTATAGGTGGAATTTTAGGAAATTTGGCAGATATTGATGGAAAAATTTTACAATTTGGTAAATTTTTAGAAAAACATTTATATCACAAAAAAATTGCTCTTCAAAATTCGCAAATACAACTTTCAGAAACTTCTTCAACCGAACTAAAAACAAAAAAACTTTCCCAAAAGAATTTTGCATACGCATTTTTGAACGCTTCTGTTTTATTTTGTGTTGGTGCAATGGCAATTATTGGATCATTTAAAGCTGGTATTCAAAAAGATTATACAATTATTTTTACAAAATCAGTTTTAGACGGGTTTATGTCAATTGGATTTGCTGCTTCTATGGGAGTTGGTACAGCCTTTTCTTGTATAGCAATTTTTTTATATCAAGGTTCTTTAACTTTACTTGCATCATTTATTTCACCTTTTGTAACAGATGCTTTATTAACAGAACTTTCTGCTACAGGTGGATGTATGATTATGATGATTGGATTAAACTTACTAGAAATAAAAAAAATCAAAACAGCAAATTATTTGCCATCTATGATTTTAGTTGTTATCTTTGTTTTATTAGATCCATATATTCAAAATATTGCTTCTCAAATATTAAAATAAACTTGATAAATTAGGAATATATTTTTATGACACAAGAAAATTTAGAATTAAAAGAAAATGAAATTTACAACGGATTTAAAGTATTAAGTATTTCTCCAATCCCAGCTTACGATTCTGTAGGAATTTATTTAAAACACGAAAAAACTGGATTAGAGATTTTTCACATGGTGAATAATGATGAAGAAAATTTATTTGCTTTCGGATTTAAAACACCTTCTTTTGATTCTTGTGGAACTGCTCACATTTTGGAACATTCAGTTTTGTGTGGTTCAAAAAATTATCCATTAAAAGACCCTTTTATTAGACTTTCAAATCAAAGTGTAAAAACCTTTTTGAACGCAATGACTTTCCCTGATAAAACTGTTTATCCCGCAAGTTCTTTGAACGAAACAGATTATTTCAATTTGATGGCAGTTTACGGAGATGCAGTTTTCTTCCCACTTTTAACAAAAGAAACTTTTATGCAAGAAGGACATCGCTTAGAATTTGACAAAAACGGAAAACTTCAATTTCAAGGTGTTGTTTTTAACGAAATGAAAGGGGATTATTCAAGTTTGAATAATGTGATAACAACATATATCACAGAATCTTTATTTCCTGACGCTTCTTATTCCCAGGATTCAGGTGGAGAACCAACTTGTATTCCAGATTTAAC
>JAXJWW010000050.1:0-4530 GCA_036307825.1 Treponemataceae bacterium
AAGGAACATATATCTATGACTTCAAATCTCCAGACAAAATTGATGACGGATTCGGTGGAAACAACGGTTTGATCGAAGTTTCAAAAGTACTTGCAAAACAAAAAGCTGCTGAATTAGCTGCTTCAGGTGACGCTGCAGGAGCTGCTGCTCTTATGGCACAAGCAGGTGCTAGTGATTCAGGACTTAAATTCCAAACATGGTCAATGTTAGGATTACAAACAAAATTTGACACAGTAAGTACAAAAAATCTAAAAGGCGTTCAAACAGAAGATGCAGGTTTAGATTCAGTAGGAATTGGTTTAAAATCATACTGGAAAGCATCAGGAAACGCTGTTCCTAATATGCCTGTATATTTGGAAATAGCAGTAGCTGAAAATGAAGGATTTGAAAACCTTTACAAAGAAGGTTCTTTCTCTAAAGGAAAAAAAGGTGATCCAGCATTATCCTTTGGAAACGGAGCTAAAAACTTCTTAACAGATTTACTATTTGATCCTTTCTATTGGCTTGGTGGACAAAAAAATGGTGATATTACAAAAGGTAACCCAGTAGGAGCAACAGGTTGGACATATCTTGGACATTTTGTAGCAGGATTTGAAAACGACTATGTAACATATAAAACAGGTTACAAATATGCAAAATTACCATCACACTCAAATGTAAACTGGACAACAGTTGACCAAGATTGGGAAGCAGGATATTCAGCAGTAGGTGGATATTCACAAATTGCAACAGGTAATGGATTTGCAGAATGGACAAATGATTTAATGGGTGTAAAATTCAATGTTGTAGTAGCACCTAACCGTACAGCAGACCGTGCTGGAAACCAATATGGTTTATACACATACGTAAATGCAGCTTTTGGAGCACAATATGTAGATTTCCAATACAACGGTGCATACGGAAAAACATTTGACACAATCAACAAATATGATGATGGATTCAAAACAGATTTAATTTTAGGATATCAAGGAAAATTTGGACCTGTAACAGCAAAAGTAAACGCATTGATAAACGACTATGCAACATTTGCTGATGATATTAAATTCATTGACACATTTGCAGCAAACGTTAACTTCTCATACTCAGATGATTATATGGATGCAACACTTGGATACAAACTACGTGGTGCATCAACAGGAATGATGTACGTAGAAGAAGGTGCTGACGGACATAATCACGTAACAGACCAATTAGGTGATCCTAACAAAATGAAAGTTTGGTTAGATTACAACTACAAACTTGCATACGGAAATGTAGGAATCAATCCATATATGGTAACTACACTTGTAGACGCAGATAAATCAACAAAAGAAGTAGTAGAAATTGGTGCAAAACTTTTTGGTGGATATGATTTTGATGTAGCAAAATTTGATGCTTATGTAAATGGAACATTCAAAACACAACAACCAGAAGGAACAAAACCATTTACAATTGGTGATATCGGACTTAAAGTTTCAACACCTCTTGTAATGAATGGACTTTCATTAGCACTTGGATATGACCCAGCAGATTCAAAAGCAGATTTTATCACAGGTATCTTTGAATTAGGACTTCCAGCTGGAATCAATGCTCAAGCAGGTCTTGGTTATCGTGTAGCAAAAGAAGTTACAGAAGACGGAAAAACAGAAGTTTCAAAAGTATATAACGGCGAAGAACTAGGATTCTTTGTTGGTGCAAACATGAAACTTAATATCCCACAAAAACCAATTCTATACACACAATTTGTATGGAACATGGATCCTTACAAAGGATTTGGTGATGGACAAGATAACATCAATTATGACGGATACACAATTGATTCAGGTGTAGGTAACTACGCTGGAGCAGGTGCATTCCGTGTAGCTCTTCGCTGGGATTTCTAAGGTAAGGAGTGAATAGAAATGAAAAAAATTATTTTTGCAGCACTTTCAGTGTTGATGATTTTAAGTTTAGTTGGATGTGGTGAACACATCGACTATACAAAAAACCCAGAGTTAGGTGCTGGAGCAATTCCTGGTGCATTTAACAACTGGACTAATACTACAGCATGGACAACAGCTGATGATACTAGTTGTGTTTACACATATAATTTTACAGCATCAGCTGCTGAAATAGAATGGAAAGCTATCACAGTTGCTGGTGATTGGAATTCAGGTGCATATATAAATGCAAAAGTAAAACCTGATGGTGTTCCTGTGAAATTGGAATATGATAATAAATCAGGTGGTGGTACGAATGCTAGTCTAGTTGGATTAATAGCTGGTTCTTCTTACGAATTAACTGTTTATAGTGAAGATGGTGCTGTTTATGCAAAAGCAAAAGAAATTAAACTTCCATTGAATTTAAATGACAATAGAAGTTTTTATATTCGTGGTGATATGAATGGTTGGGGAACAGGTTCTTTGACAGAAGTATCAAAAACAGACGAATATAATACATATACTTTTGAATTTAAAGCCGAAGAAACAGAAGTTGGTTTTAAATTAGCAACTGCAGATTGGGCAACAGAATATGCAGGATTACCTAATATTACAGTTGGTGCTGATTTTGCTAAATTAACTGTAAAAGGTGATAATAATAAAATTACAGGATTAACTGTTGGTAACAGTTATGTAATCACAGTTAGAGCTGGACTAGATTCTGTAGAATTAAAAGTTTCTGCAAAATAATATCGGTTAACGATTATAACAGTTGGCGAGAAATCGCCAACTGTTTTTTTTAAATGGAGAGACTTATATGTTATTGTCTGTGATTTTTCAAATAGTAGGTAATTTTCTTTTAGTGGTGTCCATCATTTCTCAACCACTTTATGAAATTTCTAAAAATTCCAGTGTTATTGTATCAGAATTTTATAAAAGAGAAAAAATTACAAAAAATTATAAAACTAAAATTAATATAATTGTAGGTTTAATTTATGTTATTATTGGACTTGTTTTTTCAATTCCTTGCATAAATAGTTATATAATAAAAGTTTCCTTATTTTCTACTTGTTGTTTTAATGTTATCTTGTTTTTTATACTTTTTATTATTACAAATTTAGTTGAGAAAGTTTTTATATGTATGAGTAAAGAAAAAATTGATAAAGCTGTAAATTACAAGCATGATGGTGAAATGTGGATTGGTTTAGATACAGAAGAAAATATAGATTGATATCCATTCTATACTGTAATTTCAAAGAAAAATTAATTTCAGTTTTCCTTTGAAATAGAATAATTTTACTAATTGCACAGCCTTGAGAAGTTTTCTTGGGGCTATGCGTTTTTATGGAGAATATTTTGGCAAAAAATGCAATAAATTTCAAATATACAATTAAAAATTTTCTAAGTACAAAAATATCAAATCAAGAATTATCTTATAATGAATCATTTATTCCGTATTCTATAGACGAATTAAAATCATCTCCATTGTTTTCAATTATTGGAAATAAATATAAATCTTTGTTTGAAGATAAGACTAATTTTTTAAATGATGAACAATATGAATTCCCTTATTGTATAGAATCTGACGATCCGATTATTCCAGATACAATAGATATTTTAATGGATGCTGTTTATTGTATAAATACGGCAATAGTAAATCCTATTTTATATAATATGTACATTCCATTAAAAGAAAATACTCATCTTATTTCTGAATTAAATGAAGATAAAGAAATTCACAAATTCCCGGAGATTATTTTTGGTACAAATATAAATTACATAGCTTTGTACACTGAATTAATAAAATCATATGTAAACGAAATAAAATATGTTATCTCATCTCTATTCCATTTATATAATTATACAGAAAAAATTGATAAAGATTTAGTTAAAGATTTTCTTGTTGAAATTAAGGAAATGTATTCTTTCGAACTAAGTAAATTAATTTTAGGGGATAGTCGTACAATAAAAAAAGATATAAGTTCTCTTTGTAATTTCATTAAATTTATTGATACTGAAAAATGTTTTTATAACGAAATTGATTTTAGTAAATTTGATACATTTATTTTATTATTGAAAAGGTATAGAGGTAATTTTGGTAAAGCAAATTTTATTGATGGAAGAAATTGCTTTTGTTTAGTGCAAACAGATTTAAAATATTATTTTTCACTTAGTGGATATGATTATAAAATAAATAAAAAAAATAATAATATTTATAAAGAATTAGAAAAGAATCTTAATGACTTTTTCTCTGATTCAACATTTCAACTTTGTCAAATAGGTGACGATATGTTAAGTTATGGAAATGAAATCAAGAATGATGAATTAATAAAATTTTCTTCACCAAAAAAATTTTGTGAGCAAAAAAATATAGGCGATGACAATTTAAGATCCCAATATTCTTGTTGTGAAAGAAAAATTTTTCCGTATATAAAAGATAAATCAAAATCAATGTACATATATTGCAAATATGAACCGTGTGTCCGATGTATTCCAGCTATTGAGGATATGAAAAAACAATATGGTAAAAATTTTATGTATTTTGCTTTTATAAAAAATGCCAAAACTTTTTCATGTTATTTAAAAGAAAAAAAGAAGAATTTACCAAAGGAAGAGGATTATATATATACAT
>JAXJWW010000051.1:0-1745 GCA_036307825.1 Treponemataceae bacterium
GCCCAATTTTTTCACAAATTCTAGCGAATTCTTGTTTGTCGTTGTTTTCTAATCTAATTGTAATATTTGCCATAGTAAGTACCTCGTAAAAAATAAAAATGTCCTACAACAAAAATAACACTAGAAATGTGAAAAATCAAGTGCAAAATACGTGCAAATCAAGTGCAAAACAAGTAAAATGTACAAAAAAAGAGGTAAAAAGACCAAGCTTCTTACCTCTTTGTATTATTTCGGTTCTACAATGTTTGAAGAACCGAAACAAAGGTGAGTCAAGGGTTTAAGTGAAACGTCCCTCCTATGATATTTGTCAATACCATGACTCCTGATTCCATGTTTTAACTAGCTACTACAAGAGCTTCTGTTGCTAATTTTTTAATAGATACAGGAGCTCTTTTTTCGTATTGTGTATTATTTTTTAATAAAGAATACATTAACTCTGCTATTTTTCTTGCTATCGCAACAATAGCAACTTTTTTACTTTTGCTTTGAGCTATAGTCATATATAAATATTTCTCTTTAAGAGCACCTCCATTTTTTGCTCTTACATGTGACCATGCCGCAAGAATAAGTAATGATCTCAAATTTGAATTTCCTTTTTTTGTTATATGCCCTAATCTTAAACTTGTACCAGACATATCAAGTCGTGGAACAAGCCCTGTTGCTGCCCCAATTGAAGATACATTCGGATATCTAGAGCCATCTCCCAAAAATGCAACAAAAGAAGACGCAAGTTGTTTTCCTACTCCAGGGACTGTAATTAAACTTTCTATACTTTTATCTCCATCAATTTCTTTATCCAAAAGTTCTTCTACTTCTAATATTTGAGCTTCTATCAGTTCAAGTTTTCTTAAACTTCTTTCTGCTTGTGATAAGAAAATACCTTTAAGTATTCTTATACATTCACTTCGATTTTTGTGTGTAGCTAAATTACTCTTTTTTATTTCAGTAATACCACATTCAACAAAAATTGCATGAACTCTATTTAGTTCTTTTGTTCTATCATTTTTTAACTGTCTTAATTCTGTTAAAATTTGTCGTAAGTTTTCTTCATGTTCCGTTGGTAATTCAACTTTTGGTAATTCTTCATTTGTGAACTTTTGAACAAGTCTTGCAAGTTTTAAGGCATCTTCTTTATCATTCTTTTTTACAGAGCGATAAATTAAAGCAATTTGGCTTGGATTTAATAAAACTACTTCAGCTCCAACTTGTTGTATTATTTCTTTTGCCATTACCATTCCTAATGAACAAACTTCTATTGCTATTCTATCTGTAGGAAGAAGTTTTTTATATAATTCTTTTCTTCCCGATGGACAAGTTTTTCCATTTGTGCCTGTCACACTTCCATTGCTTGTTATGAACTTTATTTCAAAAGTTCTTTTTCCTAGGTCAATTCCTACAAATCGTTTCTGTTCCATTTGTTTCCTCTTTATGATAAAATGGAATCAGGAGTAAATGTCTGGTTGTGGTTAGCCGTACTCCTATTCGCAGTCAAGGGGAAATGTCCCCTTGCTGCATTTATGTCATACGACGGTCGGTTTTGATTAATCTTGACCTCGAAGTAAGTGATTACTTTTGTAAAGGCTTCTTCACGGGACGTTAGAACCTTCCGCCGACTCTCTGATTCCGTCAAATCAGAGTACCACTTTTTCCTAAACATTTATATAATGACATCTTGACCACCTGTATTCTGAATTCATAATTTAACTAGCGGTGTCGTTTTTCGTCTGCGGATTTACATTCGATAC
>JAXJWW010000052.1:0-12549 GCA_036307825.1 Treponemataceae bacterium
AATAACGTCTTCTGAAATTTCTTCTGATTTTGCTAACAAATCTTCAAATTCAATAGTAAAATCACCAAGTTTTACTTCAGAAGCAAGTTCTTGATTTTCCAAAAGATTTTTTACATCTAAATCTAAAATCCGTTCAGAATGCAAATCTTCTTTTGCAACAAGATTTTGTTCTTTTTCATGAGAATTTGTTTCGTTTTTTCCTTCCGTGGTGGGTTGAGTTGTTTTTTGCTCGCTCTCAACTTTTTTATCAGATGAAGATGATTCATCTAATTCTTTTTGAGCTTTGCGTAATGCAACTTCAAATGAAGATTCGTCCTGAGAAGAACGACTCACTCCTTGAGATGTTCTTGGTTCTGCACTTTGAATTTGCGGTGCAACTAATTCAGGACGAAGGTTCAATGCCTGCATGGCTACCTCCTGAAATGGAAACACCGTATAAAATTAAAATTTATTGCAAAGTTTTTGGTTTGCTAACCATTTTTCGTTGAATTACTGCAACTCTGTCAGCAGGCATCAATGACATCCAATAAGAAACCATTGAAGTTGTACCTTCTGCTTGAGCAATTTCTTCAACTTTACGCAATGTATCGATTACATCTTGATCTTCCATTGCGTTTAAGATAGCAACCGCATTTTCAGGTGGCATACCTGTCAAATTCTTTGCATTTTGTACGATGTTTACTTCTCTATCATCGTACTTTTTCACTGTATTGTTGAATGTTTTTTCTCTTTCTTCTTGAGATTTTCTTAAATCATCTAATTCTTGTGAAATTTGAATATTTTGTTCTTCTAATTTTTTAAGATCAGCTTCTCTTTTATCCAATTCTTGGGCACGAATTTCTAAAGCTTCTAGTCGTTTTGACAATCTATCTTCGTCAAGGTCAGCCATAAGAGAAGGATCGTTTTCTGTTACGGGAACTGAAGTTTGAGGTGCAAGTCCGAATAATTTATAAACAGGAGCAAATAAAGATTTTGCGTGAACAATTCCAAGATAGTCAAACCACATTAAACCAATTAAAATGAGAATGATAACTAAAAATAATAAAACGATAGTTTTTCCTAAACCTTTACTTCGTGACACAAAAATCTCCTAAAAAGTGAAAATCACTTATTCGTAACAAAATACTTATTACAGTATATCTTTACAAGTTTTACAAGTCAAGAATTCCACCTAAACTAAATGAAAATTTATCCTCATCAATTTGATAATAAATATCTAAACCAAGATTTAATTGAATTTTAGATAAACTTCCGTAAATTGGTGAAAATATCATTTTAAACTTTGTAAAAAGTTGATGACGAGAATCTACAGTTGAAATCGTAGGATAAACTGAATCATATCCTGCATTTATCAAAAATCTAGAAAGATACATAGGCAAAAATGAAATTGACTTTTGAATTTCAATCCCGAATAATGTTGTTTCCGTAGAAAAACTACAAAATTCCTCATTTGTAGGAAAGAATACAAGTTTTAATTGAGTTGGAAGATTGTAAATAAAATTCAAATCCTGAGAAGTTCCTAAAATAGGAAAATATAAATTCAATAAATAACTAAACAAATTGATATTTTTTAATTCATCAATATTTTTTGTCCATTGTAAATCAAAATCAAATCCAACACCAAGTTGATAACCTAACAAATTATTTGAAACAGAACCTAATCCGTCATTAAAATAATCTGTGTACATAATCTGAAAATAATCATTAAACTGAAAATCAAGTTTTGATTTAAAATTTAAGTTAAAACCAGTTTCATTTAGAAAATTAAAATACCGAGTTGAAGAACCTAAATACAGATTATAATTTGCAGTCAATAAATTATTTATTTTCCATTTTGATAAATCAAACTTAGATGAAAAATCAGTATCAAAAATTAAACTTACTGGAAAAGTAAAATTTTCAACTTCAATAAAATAACCAGCTTCTTTTGAAAAAATATTTACAAAAGGTGATAAAATATAAATCCATTGTTCAGTTGGCTCACCGGTAATGTAAGTAAAACCAATATCAGAAAGTGAATTCAATTTTGTTGTAGAAAGCCTATCCACAGACATAATTGACACAGGAACAAAAAATCCTTTTGTTAAATAATTTATTCCACGATAATTTTTTGTTTCAAATAAATTTTCTTTTGGCAAAATAACTTCAGTTTTAGTTTTGTTTTCGATTTGATTTTCAAATTCATTTTGATTTTGAGATTTATTAAAAACAAAAGTTTCAGTTTCAATATCACTTAGAGAAAATTGTTGAAGTTTATCAAAATTAAAATATTTTGAAGCACAAAAAACTTTGTTATCAATTACAAATGGAAAATAAATTCCACCAGAAATATCATCTTTTTGAAAAGTCACAGAATAAGAAAAATCAGTTTTGCTTTGACAAAGATTTTCAAAAATTTCTTTACTAGAAAATTCTACAAAACCTAATCGAGGCAAAGTTCCATCTGGGATTTTATTTGCACAAGAAAAATTTAATCTTACAGAATTTTCTGTAAAAGTTGGCGTAAGTGAATTAAAAATCAATTCTTTTGGTAAATCAAACTGAAAAGTTTTTTCCAAAATTGGATTATAAACTTCGATTGACCAATTCATTTTTTCTTTTTTCAAATAAGCAACAATTCCATTTTTTACATCCACAGGATAAAAGGCTTGAGTGTGTAAATTAAATTCTTTGCAAAATTTTTCTTGCCCCGTAACTAAATCGTAAAAAATGAAATAATTTTTGCTAGAATCAGTTTTTATTCCCGCTAAATATTCAATTCCATCTTGTAATTTTACAAGGCAAGATTCTCGTAAATTTTTAAACTTTTGATTTTCAAGCTTTTTTGTTTGTAAATTGAAAAGTCGCGCAAAGTTTTTTTCTGAATTTGCATCAACTTGAGAAATTACAAGATATTTTGAATCAGAAGACAAACTCATACTTGTTAAAGAACCATCAAGACGAACAAGTTTTTTTGTTTGATAAAAGTTTTTTTCAGAATTAAAATTTTCGTAAGCGGAATAAAAAATCGAACTTTTACTTTTATCGTACCAATAAAAATTTTTGTCATCAGAACAAAGATAAAAATATCGACCTATATTTTTTTTAGACTTATCTATAGAAACAGAATTTACATCATTTATTTTTGGTACAGAAATTGAATTTTCAAAATCACTCCAAATTTCATTTAATTTATATCCATAAACTTTTTTGAAAATCAACGCTTCACTTAAAACCGAAGCATTTGCTTTTTCCCAAAATTCAACATATTTTTCCATTCCAAATCGATTTTGAATATAATAATGAAAAGCACCACCAAAAACATATGGTAAACTTCCAGTTGGATAAATATCACGGGCGCCAGTTGCTTCTTTCCAAGTTGGAAATTTATTTTCTAATTTTGCTTGGGTAATAATATGAGTAGAAAAAGAATCGTTTAGTCGACCTTCATTTTTTGCACTTTCAAAAGAAACAGTTACACCTTCAATAAATGAAGTTGGCAAAGTTACCACTTGAGAAGTTGAAACCGAATCTCCAAAAACCGAAGATAAAAACTTAAAAAATGAATTTTTTTTCTGTAAACTTACGGCGTGAACTAACTCGTGATAAAAAACATTTACAAAAGTTTCTGAAAAAACTGACAAAGCCGAAGTTGTTGGCAAAGTATCGTAAAGAACAATGCGGTTGTAAGGAAAACTTGTGTAATAGGCATTTAAAGTATCTTTTTCCGGAGTGATAACAACAGGAATTCTAAAATAAGGTGAAGAATCTAATTTTTCACAAATTTCTAAATACATATTATCTGCTTTTTGAGCAAGTAAATTTGCAGATTCAGTACTTTCTTGAGGAAAAATAATATCAAAATATTTTGTTGTGATAACATAAAGTTTTTTCGGGGATTTATACAAGGAATCTTGTGAATATCCAACCGAAAAAACTAATGTTAGTAAAATTACAAATATCAAAAACTTTTTGTTAAACATTTTTTAATTCCTAGAAAAAATTATTCTGCAACAGCAGCAACCGCAGCACCTAAAGTAATTGGTGTGTCGATAGCAACAATGTCAAAATAAAGATTTCTTTGAACAGTTAAAACTTCATTCAAGTAGCCCCGTAATCTTGGTTGAAGATTATGTGTTTTGAAGAAAGTTGTTCCATCACAAGATACACAAACAGGCAAAGAAGGATTTTTTCCTTTTCCACTTTTGATAACTGCAGCAGAAATAATTGCAGCGGACAATCTTGCAGAGCGTTCAACAAAGGAATCTAAAATTAAGTAAACAATATCTCTATCTTCTTGTGTACCGTTTTTCAAAATTCCACCAAGCAAAGTTTCATCATTGAAAGGTCTGTACAAGAATTTATCAATATCAATAAGTTCAAGTTTTGTAAGTGAATTGATTCCGTCAGCAACTGACTTTGAGAACAATCCGTCTTTACAAGCGGCTTTTAAGGCGATTAAAGAAACTGGGCCAAGATAAGCACCTGAACACATTTTTTCCATTACATAAAGTCCTGGAGTATTTGCATTTTTATCAAATTCAATATCAAATTCACTACGAGGAAGTTTATTGAATTTTCCAGATTCGCAAACAACCATTTGACTTTCTGGTGCAAAATTTCCTTTAGAATCTTTTTGCCCAGCAATTTTTTCAATTGGGTCAGAATCGATATAAGCACCGTTCATTCCTGTTCCAAGAATGAATCCAACATAAGAACTGTATGAAACTCCACCAGTAGCAGAAGAAGCACCAGCTAACAAGGCAGCAGTTGTATCGTTCAAAAGAGTGATTTTTTCTGGACGATTCCAGCCATGTTCAACAAGAGCATCACTTAAAGATTTTCCAACAAGTGAACCTTCAACTTCTTTTGCTTTAATTTCTTTTGAAAAATGTAAAACTTCACCATCACCATCTGGAGTAATTCTCATTGCGTAAGAAAAGCAGAATCCAATTTTACTTGCTTTATTTTTTAAGTGTTCAAGATTATTTGCGATAGCATCAAAAAATTCTTTTTTAGAAAGTTCTCTTTCAATTCCAGGCATTGAAGTTTTTTCAAGTTCGCTGATAGATGGATTTCCTTCAGCATCAAAAGTTACCAAGCAAGAACGGAAATTTGTTCCACCTGCATCAATAACGATAACTGTTTCATTTTTTGGAGATTCTGCTGGTGGCATTCCCCAAGTAGGAATCATATCTTGAGATGCTGACATAGAATCAAGGTTTCCTGTTCCATTTTTCAAACCTTCTTTCATATCGTACAATAGACCATCAATTACAGTATTGATGTCATAACCAGCAGGACTAAATCCGTGTCGTCCTAAAAAAGCAGAAACAATTTCTTTCATTTTCGTGTATTTTCCTTAAAAAACGATTTAATCAAAAAATGATTTGTATCCATTTTAACAGATATTTTGATAGTACGCAATTAAAAATTATTTTATAAGAGAATCTAATTGAGCATTTAATTCAGTTAATTTTGAATTTTTAGGATTTAGAGCAACAACTTGTCGTAAATAATATTGAGCTTTTCGATAGTCAGCTTTATCAAAATAATATTTATAAAGAGCAAACAAAGCATCTGGATTTCGAGGATTAGCTGTCAAAGATAAACGCAAATCAGCAAGAGTATCATCATCACTTGATGCAATTCGACTTTTTTCAAAATAAAAATCACTTTTTACTTTTCCAGAATAAACTGAAATTGCTTTTTGTATCAAATTAGAAGCATCTGCGCGTTTTCCTTCTGAAATTAAAACTTGAACTTCCGCAAGTTCCAAAACTGATTTTTCTGGATTTAAGGAATTTAGCAAAGACAAAGTACTTCTTGCTTCCGAGGATAAATTCATTTTTATACAACTTTTTATGTGTTGTAATAAAATTTCCTGTGAATACTTTTTTTTGTTTATTAAAGATAAACTTATATTGTAAGCTGAATTCCAATTTTCCAAATTGATATATTCAGAAATTAACAATTCTTGTGCAATAACATTTTCTGGTTCTTTTTGTAAAACTGTATCCAAAACATCTTTTAAAGTGCGCTGACCAATTTTTTGTCCAGAAGTTGCCATTATTGAAGCTGCCATCAAAAGTACATCAATATCATCAGGATAAAAATTCAAAGCAGTTTGCATTGTACTGGAAGCAGCAGCAATGTTTTTATTCCAATCCCGTTGAAGTTCGGCACGAAGCAACAAATAATCTTTTGAAGTTCCATTATTTCTTCCGTAAACATCAAGCAAAGATGAAACATTTAGATACTCACCTTTTTTCATAAGAATTTTTGCACGAAGTAGGATAAAATCCATATTATCTGGTTCTTGTTGCAACACTCTAATAACATATTGTTCTGCGGCTTGTAAATCTCCAGAATTAAAACTTGAAAGTGCAGAAACTTTCAAAATTTCAGCATTATCAGGATTTTCTTGGAGAATTTTTTTAGAAATTTTTTCTGCCAAAGCATTTTCATTATTTCTAATTAAACAATTTGCATAAGTTTGATTCATTGTTAAACAAGAATCATCAATTGCGTAGGCCTTTGCAAAATATTGCATAGCTTCAACATCACGATTTTGTCGATAAAACAATAAAGCTAATAAATAATTTGCTAAAAATGATTCTGGATATAACTTTAACGCCGATTTTAGCGAAGTTTCTGATTCAAGATAGTAGTTTTTTAAAGAAGGAGCTGTTAACAAAACAAGAGATGGTAAAGTCAATTCTAAAAAATCAGAATCTCCTGTGCTAAAATCATAAACACCTTTTTTTGCAGAATTAAGAGCGGCTGTATAATTATTTTCAAAATCAACAGGTGGAATTGGCCAAGAAATTTTTTCAGTTGGATAAAGAATATTCATTATCCCAGAAATTACATTTAACAAAATAATTTGTTGATTATTATAAACTTGGTCAGGAGTTCTAAGTTGAGAAAGAGCTGTTTTTAACGAAGTCAAAGTTCCTTCTTCTATGAGTTTTAATGTTGAACTACTTATATCTGGAAAATTGCCTAAATTTTCAGGTTTTGGCGGAATTAATGGAACTGCAAGTTGTATTCCCTGAGTTTCGGTATTTTCGGTTGTGTTTGTAGGTAAAGTTGTTGAGATAGGTTCAACTTTAGGCACATCAGAATCAACTGAAACCTCTGGCGTAGATTTACATGAAAAAAATGAGAAAGCTAAAACTAATAAAGCAACACACAAAATTGTGCGTCTTATTATCATCACTCATCATCCTCTTTAGAAGAAGTTTCATTTATTGGCTTTACCAAATTATATTGTTGACAAAAGAAAATTGTAATTAAAATGCCTCCACAAAGAACTAAAAGTAAAGGCCATAACTTTGATGCTACAGAAACAAAAGATACTTTTATAATTCCCATTGAAAAAAGCATAAAAAATATCCCAAAAAAGATAATTACCAATGCAGGAACTAAATAAACAGCTTTCATTTGCTTAAATTTATAAAATGAAAAAAGAATCAATGTAAAACCAAAAATAATAACGAAGATCGGCCATAAATTACGAACACCTAAAGGTAAAAATCCAACATCAATCATTCCTAATACTACAGCAATCAGCATAAAAGATACGGAAATAAACATAAGCCAAGACTTCTTAGTCTTCATCAATTCTAAAAACAAAAGAATCGCACCAACAAGAAAAAGAATTACACCTCTAAATAAAAGTACACTTTGAGGATTTTTGGCAAAATAGGAAGTCAGCAAAAGAATTCCTACAAATATCAAAAAAAGCCCAATTATGAGAACTATATTAATTTTAATATTTTTCGTTAAAAATTTCATCATTTATCCTTGTAATTTACCAATTAGATTTATTATAATGCAACTATGCTACATCTTAATAAACTAACATTTTTTGCTTTTTGTGTATATATTTTATTCACTTTTTCTTGTACTCATGATAACACAATTAGTCAAAATCAAAAAGAATTATTTGAACTTTTAGAAAAAGAAAAAACTAACTATCAAAGTTCTTTTTCAATTATAAATCAAATTGCAGATTCTTATAGATATCAAAATGATAATAAGAGTTTAATTTTATTTTTAACTGATTTTGTAGAAAAAAATCCTGAAAATCCTTATAACGCATATTGGTTACTTTTAACAGCTTATACATACATGCAAGAAAATGCTGATTCTGTAGCAGAATATTATTTTGACAGAATTATACAAAATTACGACGACTTGCTTGTAAAAGGAAAATCCGTTCATATTTTGTGTTTGCAAAACTTAATTCAGATTAGTACTTCTTCTGATAACAGAATTTATTATTTTAACCAGTTGATAACTAGATTTCCTGATGAAGTAAACATAACCGAACTTTATATGCGACTTGCCATCGAATACGAAAAAATTGGTGACTGGGAACAGGCTGTAAAAACTTATTCTCTCTTTTTGGAACGCCCAGATGCAACAACAATTCAAATTGCAGGAATTCCAGATGCATATAACAGCGCAAGAAAATTGATAGACTTTAATAATTCACCTAAGGACTGGACATTTGAAAGTTTAGAAGCCTTAGAAAAAGCTGTAAAAAATGCTATAGCCAGATATAGTTCAACATCCTTAGATAAATATCGCTCAAAGGTTAATTTCTTTGCAATGTCATGGAAACAAGAAGAAACTGATACAAACAGTCAGAAAAACTTTTCTATGAAAGATTATATGAGAGGAAACAGAATTCGATATTCTGCAAAACTTGATGAATCTTCAAATCCAAACGAAGCCTATCTTAGAACAACAGGTTGGAGCCAATACATTAGTGTTTGGTATTTATATTTTAGAAAAGTAAACTTCCCTCTTGATCCAGAAATTCACGGAAGATGGGAATGGGCAGGAATTTACTTTGGTGAGAAACTCTAATGAAACAAATTTTTATACATAAAATTATTCTCAAAAAAATCTTTTCTTTCGTACTGATTTTGATTTTCTCTTTAGGGATTTTGTATTCCCAAGAAAGTGATAATTCAGAAAATAGTGCAACAGAAACTCAAATTTTTCAACAAGAAAATGATACTTCAGAAATAGTTGATGAAAAAACAATTTTGCCTATTGTTGAAAAAAAATTGATTCTAAACAAAGACTACAGCAAAAATTCTTTGGTACAAAAACAAATTGAACAATACACCAGTAACTTTGCAAAAGATTGGCTTAATTCTGTAATGACTGAATCTTTAAAATACAGAGCTTATGTTCAAAAAGTTCTTGCAGAAAATAATTTACCACAAGAATTGCAATATCTTCCTGTAATTGAATCAAGTTACAAAATTTCAGCACTTTCAAAATCTGGCGCCTACGGAATGTGGCAATTTATGAAAAACAGTATTTCACCTTTTAACATTCGAGTAAATTCTTGGATGGACGAAAGAAAAGACCCTTGGCTTTCAACAAATGCCGCAGTAAAAAAATTAAAAGAAAACTACGATTATCTTGGAAGTTGGGAATTAGCTTTGGCTGCTTACAACTGCGGACTTGGTGCCATAAATAGAACTATCAAAAAAGCCGGAAATTCAGACTTTTGGTATTTAGCTAATAACGGATATTTAAAAGCTGAAACAAAAAATTATGTTCCAAAATTTATCGCTATTTGTACAATTTTAGAAAATAAAGAAAAATACGGATTAGAATTTCCAGAACCCAATTTGCAAACTGACAACTGCGTAAACTTTGCTGAAATTTCTGTTAACCGCTCTATCGATTTAGGGATTTTGGCAGAGAAAGCTGATATTGAAAAAGAACTTTTAACTTTTTACAATCCGTCACTTTATTACAATGTAACTCCACCGGATACAACTTACAAATTGCGTGTTCCAACAGAAAAAAAGAATGAAATTGAACAATTACTTACAAGTTCAAATCTTCCGTTGATAAAATATCATGTTTATACTGTAAAATCAGGTGATTCTTTGTATGCCCTTTCAAAACATTACGAAATACCAGTGGCTGAAATCCAGAGAGTAAACAAAATAAGTGGAACAATTATCAAAATTGGACAAAAATTGATGATTCCAGCAATAAAAGATGTAGCAAAATTCACTGGTGCTAAACAATACGAAAAAGTTGTTTTTAACGGAAAACACAAAGTTACCGAAAAAGACACCTTATGGAATTTATCATTAAAATACAATGTTCAAGTTGAAGTTCTTGCAGAAGAAAATAATATGAAAATTGATGATATTTTACGTATAGGAACAGAGATAAATGTGCCGATAATAGAATGAGTTGTTTTAAACTTTTAAATTCAAAACAGATTCAAAACTGAATCTTGTGAGGTTTTATGAAAAAAGCAATTTTATTTATTTGTATTTTATCTATTTTTAACATAAATATCTTTTCACAACAGGCAACTTCCCAAAGTACTGTGGACTGGACAAAACCAGCGTTTTTCTCTACAGCAGAATTAAATATCGCTAAAAGTAATATTATTTTACCTTCTGGAAGAGGCGCTGCAAGTACAATTTTAGAAACAAAAATTCCACTTTTAGTGAAAGACCCATTATTATCTTTACCTGTTGATTCTTCAAAAAAACTTGGTGATACGGTTTTACAAGATACACTATCTTTAGAAGAAATCACACAAATCATTCAAGACGGAAAGAAAACTGCGCCAGTTTATTCAAACGAAAATGATAGTATCATTATAAATCACACAATTAAATTAAATGATATTTCTTCAAAATTAGTAAAACACAGCATCCCATACAAACCAGAATCCCCTATTGAAAAAACTGCTTCTAGAGTTTACACAGGTATCATTATTGATGCTCGTGGAATATTACCAGTTCAAGGTGAATTTGTAACATCAACAGGAAATCCTTGTCTTTTTCCAAAAGTTTGGAATGAAAATATGGAATTGATTTACGAAAAAAACATTGAAAACAGCAAAACTGCCAAGGAACAAGGAATTGTAAGTTATCATTGGAGTAGCGACGAAAATCTTTATCGAGACAGAATTGGAAACGATCCACTTAGAATTACTGCAAAAAAAATCTTTGGAATTAATAGAACTGACCCAGTAATTTCAAATAAAGATGCGTTGAAAATTCTTTCAGTTGATGCAAACCGAGAATTATTAAAACAAGGTAGAGTTATCATTTTGTTGGATAAAGAACAATTAGTTTATTCAGTTGGCGCTCCAGAAAAAGATGAATCCTACTATGTAATTTATAGAGACACAAAAAATTTCTTTTACGAAAGAAAAATTCCAGATGTTGAAATTACAGACACTTACAAAGGAATTCAAATTTCAATTCAGGATATTAAATTCGTTGCAGACTCAAGCGAAATTCTTCCAGAAGAAAAAGAACGAATTGATGCAATTTACGAAGAATTACACAAAATTACAAAAGATAATGAATTTACAATTATGGTTGAAGGTCATACAGCAAGTGTTGGAAAACCAATTGGCGAAATGAATCTTTCTGTTGAACGAGCAGGAACTATCATCAATCAACTTGTGGATAGAGGAATGAATAGAAATATGTTCTCCTACAAAGGATACGGTGGAACTCTCCCTATTGGCGATAACAGCACAAATGAAGGAAGAGCCCAAAACCGTCGTGTAGAAATAATCATCATACCGAAGGCAACTTATATTCAGAGAGTACCGTAAGGGATTATTTTCTTCTCTCTAAAGTAAATGATTCCTTATCGTTTTTGATAGTTAATTTATCATCTTTAATTTCTGCTGTGTAGGTTCCATTAATTTCGATAACATTATCATAAGAACCACAAACACATCGCAAATTTAAAGTTAATTGATCACCATCAACAGAATAAGAACCTCCGCCTGAATATTCTGTTGAATTTCCACCGTAATCATAAGTAACTTTCATTCTGGCTTCTTCATCCCAAAAAGTTAGATAAACTGATACAGTTAAAGAATCATCTTCATAAGCTATCATTTCCCAACTTGAAGAATTAAAACCATAAAGTTGCCATTTCAATCCACAACTACTAAAAAAAATAACCGATACAACGATTAAAACCGAAAAAAGAATTTTTTTCATAATAAATAAACTCCTTTGAAGTGAAAAAAATTTTTTTTATGTTAGTCACTTCAAAAAGTAGTTTAACAGAATACCCCCCTGTCAAGTAGGAATAAAATATTTTTCTTTAATCTTATATAAAAAAATTATAAATGTGAGAAAGTTAGAAATGTTTTTAGAAAGCGTTTTGGTAAAAAATACTAATTTTTTTACTCAACAGTTACATTGAAAGATGTAGATTTACCTTCATAAGTTACAGTTATTACTTTTTCACCCACTGTTGAAAAATCTGTTTCAGAAAAAGTAATGGTATCTTTGTATATAGAATACTTAATTGTACGAGTTGATTGTCTTTCATCACCATTGGCAAAATAATCAATATATTTTGCAGTTAAAACAAGTCCATCTGGCTCAAACTCTTCACTGAACTTAAGTCAATAAAGTAGACACAAAAAATGCGAGTATTAAGCAGCGAACGATTCTTCATCTTCTGAATGTACTTCATCCGGAGTTTTGTAATTCAAACAAGAATGAATTCGTTCACGGTTATACCAGGCTTCAATGA
>JAXJWW010000053.1:0-10302 GCA_036307825.1 Treponemataceae bacterium
ATCCAGATGGAATCACACAAGAAAAACTTGACTGGGTTAAAGATCTTAAAACAGTTAAACGAGGAAGAATCAAAGAATACGTTACTCAATATCCTAACGCAAAATATGTTGAAGGAAAAAGACCTTGGGAAGTTAAATGTGATTGTGCATTCCCTTGTGCTACACAAAACGAACTTAACGGTGAAGAAGCAAAAATGCTTTTGGCAAACGGTGTAAAACTTGTTGCTGAAGGTGCTAACATGCCATCAACAGCAGAAGCAGTAAGTGCATTCCTTGATGCAAAAATTCTTTATGCTCCAGGAAAAGCTTCTAACGCAGGTGGTGTTGCAACATCTGGTCTTGAAATGAGCCAAAACTCAGAAAGACTTTCATGGTCAGCTGAAGAAGTTGATGCAAAACTTAAAAGCATCATGAAAAACATCCACGATGCAGCATACGACGCAGCAGCAAAATTCGGAATGGAAGGAAACTATGTTGCAGGTGCAAACATTTCAGGATTCTTGAAAGTTTGTAACGCAATGCTTGCACAAGGTATCGTGTAATTTTCAATAAAATTTTTTATAAATAAATCATTTTAGATTTTTGAAAAACGCTTTGGGAAAATTTTTCTTGAAGCGTTTTTGTTTTTAAACAGATATTGTCAACAAGATATTATTTTGTTACAATTTTATCAACTTATGAAAACATTACTAATCGGAATAAATTCAAAATTTTCTCACACAAACTTAGCAATTCGTTCAATAAAAGAATATGTAAAACATAAAAGTAATATCAATCCTATCATAAAAGAATTTACGATAAATCAATTAACAACTGATATTTTGCGAGATATAATTTTTGAAAATCCAAATGTAATTTTGTTTTCAGTTTATATTTGGAATATTGAATTTACATTAAAAGTTATTCAAGAAATAAAAAAGATTTTACCACAAGTTTTTATCGGTGTTGGTGGTCCAGAAGTTTCTTATCGAGCAGAAGAAATTTTACAAGAAAATAAATTTATCGACTGCGTAATTTCTGGTGAAGGTGAAATTTCAACTTGTGAACTTTTAATCAATTTAAATAATAATTTTATTTTAGAAAAAAATGAATTTAATTCTTTTGATTTTAATATTGACGGAATTTATTTTAGAAATAAAAATTTTACATCAAGAAACCCAATTCAAAACTTAGATGAATTATTTTTTGCTTATCCACAATTAAAAAATTCTGAAGATGATAAAACTGAAAATCAAATTTGCCAAGAAGAAATTTTAGATGTAAACAATAGAATTTTTTATTACGAATCTTATAGAGGTTGTCCTTTTAGATGTTCTTATTGTCTTTCTTCTATTGATAAAAGTGTTCGTAACAGAAGTTTAGAAAAAGTTTTTGAAGACTTAAAAATATTTTTAGATGCAAAAGTAAAACTTGTAAAATTTGTTGATAGAACTTTTAATTTAAATGAAGATAGAACAATTGCAATTTGGAATTTTATAAAAGAAAATCACAATGGAATTACAATGTTTCATTTTGAAATTGCGGCACAACAACTTTCTGAAAAAATGTTACAAATGATAAAAGATTTTCCAAAAGGAATTATGCAATTTGAAATTGGTATCCAAAGTACAAATGAAAAAACTTTACAAGCAATTGGACGCCCTGCAAACTTACAACAACTTATAGAAAAAATAAAACAAATTCCAAAAACAATTCATTCACATTTAGATTTGATTGCAGGTCTTCCTCATGAATCAATTTGCGAATTTAAAAATTCATTTGACTTTGTAATAAAATTAAAACCAGATATGCTACAACTTGGTTTCTTAAAAATTTTATCTGGAACACAAATGGAAACTTTTGCAAAAGAAAATGATTATCAATTTTCTGCAACTCCACCTTACGAAGTTTTATCAACTCCGTACATTTCATATTTTGATTTACAATTTTTAAAAGATGTAGAAGAAGTTTTAGATATTTTTTACAATTCAAATAATTTTGAATTTACATTTAATTATATTTTTTATTTACAAGATAAATTTGACTTTTCAATTTTTGAAATTTTATCTTCTATTGTTAACTACTTTAGAGAAATAAATATTTTTGAAACACCTCAAAAAACAAATGTATTCTATAAATTATTTTTAGATTATATAAATTCAACTCACTTTGAAAAATTTCAAAATATTTTTAACAAAGAATTATTGCAAAATTTAGTAAAGTTTGATTTTATCATTTCTGAAAAAACAAGTAATTTACCAACTTGGTATAATCGAAATTATAACAAAGAAAATCACAAAGAAGCATTGATTAAATTTTGTAATTTCGAAAGCACTCGTCTTGCCTACTCTCATAGTGAATATGATGAATTTGATTTTAATCCAATTACTTTTGAAAAAGAAAAAACAAAAGTTTTATTTGTTTACGATTCAGTAAAAGGAAAAACTCACACAAAACAATTTTACTTTTTAGATAAAAATCTTTCGTAGTAAAAAGCGTATTGTTGATAAATTCCTGCAAAATCACTTTGCATCCATTGTGGCATTGTTCCGTTGTATCTTGAGTCAATAATTTTTTGAACCCAGGTATCAACTGGACAAGCGTTTATCAAATGTAAACCAAAAAGACAAATACAATTTGCAACTTTTTTTCCGATACCTTTGAAAGAAATTAATTTTTCAAAAGCGTCTTCGTAATTCATTTGCTTTAATTCATTTATCCAATTTGGATTTTCTTTTGTATACAAACACATTAAATAAATGTATTCATCACGATAACCAAGTCCAATTGAATTTAATTTTTCTAAAACTTCATTTTTATTTCCGTAAGAAATTATTTGTTCACAAGAAGGAAAAGATTTTTGTCCGTTAGGAAATTCCACATTAGAAAAAATTTCACAAAGACCTTCAATAGATTTTTTTATACGAGGAATATTATTGTTCTGACTTATGATAAAACTAATAATCATTTCCCATAAATCTTGATTTAAAATTCTAATTCCATAACCAAAATTTATTGCACTTTGTAAATATTCATCATCACAAATTTTTGAAGAAATTTTTTTATAATCAACATTTAAATCTAAATAATTTTTCCAAAAATTTTCAAATTCATTTTGTGTACAATCAATTTTTATTTTTTTTCCTTCTTGAAAAATATTTAAAAGTTTTTCTTTAACAGGAACTTGATAATAAAATTTTTTATTTTCTAAATCCGATTCAATTTCTTTCCATCTAAAACATTGTCCAGAATCTGCAATCTGATTTAAATTTATAAATTCATTTTCAAACTCTATCATCAAAAAATCCTATTCATCATGTTCTAAAACTAAAATATCATTTTTTGCAAGAACTGTTCTTCCTGTCGGAATTACAAGACGACCATTGCGCTTAATTAAAACAATCAAAGAATTTTCTAAATCAGAAGCAATCTCTGCTAATTTTTTTCCAATCCACTTATGATTATTTTCTAATTCAATTTCACCAAGTTCAATTTTTGATTCGTTAGATTCATTTTTAGAATCAAAAGCTTGAGCACATAAAACAATTTCATCATTTACTTTTATTTCGGTATTTCCTCTTGGCACAATTCTTTTACCTTCACGCAAAATTAAAACTAAAATTGTTTCTGGAGGAAGTACAACTTCTTTTATTGGCTTATCAACCCAAGGATGATTTTCAGTTACATTTAATTTTATAAACTGAACAGGAACTTCATCTGGATAGTCGTTGAAAGTTTTAAGAACGTTTCCATTTTCATCAATCATTTTTAATTTTCTTGAAACAAAAGGAATTAAGGAACCTTGAAATGCAATAGAAAATAGAACAATACAAAAAACAATATGAAATAAACCAAAATCAGAAGTGTAAGATTTATTTGTAATTGCCATGATTGCAAATACAATAGAAGCCGCTCCTCTTAAACCTGTAAATGAAATTAAAAGATTTTGATTTGCCTTACATTTCAAAGGAGAAAGAATTGCAAAAACAGTTACAGGACGAGCAACAAAAGTTATAAACAAAGCAATGGCTAAAGAAGGAAAAATAAAATGTACCATTTTTGAAGGCGATGCTAATAAGCCCAACAAGAAGAAAATCAACATTTGCATCAATCCTGTTATTCCATCAAAAAAGTTAACAAGATTTGGCATTTGAGGAATTTTTTTCCCGATTTTATCTTCTTTATTTCCTAATAATAAACCTGCAATATAAGCACTTAAATATCCGTTACCACCAACAAGCGTTGGAATAGCATAAGAAAAAATTGCAACAGCAAGAACAAAAAGTGAATCAAATCCAGCAGAAGAAAATTTAAATCTACTTAAAATAAAATATGCACCTTGAGCAATTCCAAAACCGATTACAAGTCCAAAAACTATTTGAGCAAAAAGCATATATGTCATCTTGCCCACACTTGCATCACCTTGCATCAAGGAAAGAACAATAATTGTAAGCATATAAGAAAAGGGATCGTTACTTCCACTTTCAACTTCAAGCAAAGAAGCAGTATTGTTTTTTAAGTTAAGTTTTTTAGAACGCAAAATTGAAAATACAGATGCAGCATCAGTTGAACCGATTACAGCACCTATCAAAAATGAATCCAAGATTTTAAACTTTAACACAAAGTAACAAAACAAACCGGTAATAAGAGCAGTTAAAACAACTCCTAAAGTTGAAAGTAAAATTGAATGAATGGCAACTGGTTTTGCAGCTTTTAAGTTTGTTCCAAATCCACCGTAGAAAATAATGAAGATTAGAGCAACAGAACAAATTGATTCTGCAACTTTATAATCATCAAATGGAATATGAAGCAAACCTTCTGAACCAAAAATCATTCCCAATACAATAAAGGCCAAAAGCATAGGCATTCCAGCTTTTGAAGAAACTTTATTCAAAATGATACAAAGAATAATTACAACAGAAACTAAAATTAAAATATTTGTCATATTCCCACCAAATAAAAATTTTACTATAAATACTTTTTGATTATTTTATCCTTAACAAAATATATTTTCAATATTATACTAATAATATGAACATAAAAAACAAGAAATTTTTTAAGCAAACATCAATTCACACAATTTTTGAAATTCATCCTAAAACAAAATTTTTACCTGTAATAAGAATTTTACTCGTAAGTATAGGAGCATTTCTTTTTGCACTAAACTTAAATATTTTTGTTGCAAACTCAGGATTAATCCCCGGAGGTTTTACAGGAATTTCAGAATTGTTACAAAGGATTTTTTCTACATACTTCAATTTAAATATTCCATTTTCTCCAATTTATTTTTTATGCAATTTAATCCCCGCAATAATTAGTTTCAAATACATCGGAAAAAAATTTACACTTTATTCCTGCTTGATGATTTTACTTTCTGGATTTTTTACCGATATTCTACCAGTGATAAATGTTACAGATGATATTTTGCTTTCTGCAATTTTTGGAGGACTGCTAAGTTCAGTTGCAGTAAGTTTTTGTTTATTTGCTGGAGCAACTAGCGGAGGAACAGATTTTATTGCAATCTTTATTGCAGAACGATTTGGTAAAGATGCATGGAATTATATTCTTTATGGAAATTTAATTATTTTAGCTATCGCAGGATTTTTGTTCGGATGGGAAGCCGCTCTTTACTCAATGATTTTTCAATTTACAGCAACTCAAGTTTTAAATTATCTTTACAGGCGATATCAAAAAGTTACTCTCTTTGTTATCACAAATAAACCAGATGAAATTTATTCTTTAATAAAAGAAATCACAAATCATGATGCAACTCTTTTTCATGGAGAAGGATGTTTTGAAAAACAACCTCGTCATTTAATTTATTCTGTAATTTCCGGTGATGAAAAAAATTATTTGATAAATGAAATTAAACACAAAGACCCAGATTCTTTTGTAAATATAGTTTCTTCAAAACAAATTTTAGGAAAATTTTACAGAAAGCCTAACGATTAAAATTCCATAACAATAGACTTTCAATGCCACAAGTGATATACTAAAACTATGGAAAGAAGAGATAAAGATAATTACTATTTAGACTTGGCAGAAATTGTTAGCCAAAGATGTACATGTATCAGACGACACTATGGCGCTGTTATCGTAAAAAATGATGAAGTTATTTCAACAGGATATGTTGGCGCTCCACGAGGAAGAAAAAACTGTTCTGACTTAGGAATTTGTATCCGCGAAAAAATGCAAATTCCACGAGGTGAACGCTACGAACTTTGCAGAAGTGTTCATGCAGAAGCAAACGCAATTATCAGTTGTTCACGAGATAAAATGCTTGGAGCATCTTTATACTTAACAGGAAAAGAATGTAAAACTGGTGAATACATAAAAAATAGTTGTTGTTGCTCAATGTGTAAACGAATGGTAATCAATGCTGGAATTGCTTATGTTTATGTTCGAGACGACAAAGACAACTACAGAAAAATCGATGTAAACGATTGGATTGAAAACGACGAATCATTGGAAGGAACTTTTGGCTACTAAAATTTTTTCTTGGATAAAACAAGAAATCGTTTTTGTAATTTCATTTTTACTTTCATTTGTTTCTTCACTTGTTGCAGCTGCGCAAAAAAACTCCATTGATTTTTTACAAGCAATTGATTTTAGAGTTTTAGCAATTTTGCTTTCTCTAATGTTGGTTGTTCTTGGATTTCAAAATCTTGGAGTTTTTTCTTTTTGTGCAGACAAATTATGTTCAAAAGTAAAAAATTTAAGACAACTATCTTTAACATTAATTTTACTTTGTTTTTTTTCAAGTATGTTAATTACAAATGATGTTGCGCTCATCACCTTTGTACCATTTGCAATTTTAATTTTAATTCAAACTCAAAACATTAAATATTGCGCTTTCATTGTTGTAATGCAAACTATCGCCGCAAATCTAGGAAGTATTCTAACCCCCTTAGGAAATCCACAAAATTTATTTTTATTTTCAAAAATGCAAATTTCACTTTTTGATTTTACAAAAATTTTATTTCCTTACAGTTTAATTTCTTTCATTTTTATTTTGATTTTTAATTTATTTATTCCCAAAAATAAAATTCAACAAATCAATTTAGAAAATGAAGATGCTAAAAGTTTTTCTAAAAAAGATATAAAAGATATTTTACTTTTTTCAATTTTATTTATTTTATGTTTACTTTCTGTTTTAAATCTTATTCCATATTACATTGTACTTGCAATAGTTTTTTTATCAGTTGGAATTTATAACAAAAAACTTTTATCACAAGCAGACTATATTTTACTTTTAACTTTTGTTTGCTTTTTTATTTTTACACACAACATTTCAAACTTCACTTCGATAAAAACTTTACTAGAAAATTTAGTTGATAAAAAAGAATTTTTAATTTCACTTATCACAAGTCAATTTATTAGTAATGTTCCATCAGCACTTTTATTAGAACCATTTTCAAAAAACTTAACTGAACTTTTACTTGGAGTAAATATCGGCGGACTTGGAACTTTGGTTGCATCCTTAGCAAGTTTAATTTCTTTTAAAATTTATTCAAAAGAAAAATCACTTTCTGGTAAAAACTTTTTTATCACTTTTACTTTGTTAAATTTAATTTTTATTTTTATATTACTTTTATCATATTTTATTTTGGAGAAGTTATGATTAAAATACTTTTTGTTTGCCATGGAAATATTTGCCGTTCCACAATGGCAGAATATGTTATGAAATATCTTGTAAATCAAAATGGATTAGAAGATAAATTTTTTATTGATTCAGCTGGAACAAGCACAGAGGAAATTGGAAATCCTGTTCACTACGGAACAAGAAATAAATTGAACTCAATAAACATTCCTGTTGGAAATCACCGAGCAAGACAAATCACAAAAAAAGATTTAGAAGAATTTGATTATCTAATCGGAATGGATAGTGCAAATATTCGAAACATGAAAAGATTTTACGGTTTTGACGGATTTAGTTTTGGAAGTTACAGCAAAGAAAATTCTTCAATAAAAAAAGAATTAGAAAATAAAATTTGTAAACTTTTAGAATTTGCTGGTTCTACAGATGATATTGCTGACCCTTGGTACACAGGAAATTTCGATTTAACTTATAATGATGTTTTAAAAGGTTGCAAAGCGCTTTTAAATAGTTTAACATAATTGTATATGAAATCCATAAAAGAATTAAATTTAGACGAAAAAATTTTAAGTTATCTCAATCCAGAAAAACTTGATGGTCAAACTTTACCATACGAAGTTACAAAACTTTTAATTGAAGATGAAGAAATTGCTGAACTTCAAAATTACGCAAATCATGTTTCAATTGTTCGATTAGGCTACAACGACCACGGACCTGTTCACATGAAAACAGTTACTCGAAATTGTATCAAAATGATGAAAATTCTTCATGATGCACAAATCAAAACAAGTCTTGAAAAAGAAAACGCTGGAACTTTTTACGATTGCTTAACAGCTGTAATTTTAGCCGCTTTTATGCACGACCTTGGAATGACAGTTGGAAGACAAGACCATGAACTTTACAGTTCCACAATAGCACTTCCAATAATCGATAGAATTTTGAAACAAGTTTTAAAAGATGATTTAGAACGCAGAGTTGTAATTCGTTCACTTGCTATGGAAGGAATTGTAGGTCACATGGGAGCTCACAAAATTCATTCTTTGGAAGCAGGAATGATTTTGATTGGTGATGGATGTGATATGACAAAAGGTCGAGCAAGAATTCCAATTGCACTTTTTAACGAAGCAAAAGTTGGTGACATTCATAAATATTCAGCAAACTCTATTGAAAAAGTAAAAATCTACAACGGATTAGAATGTCCAAGAGCTCAAGAATTAGAAACTCAAGGTGATAAATTTGTTTCTCCTAATGGCGAAGTAAAACCAATTTGTATCGAAGTTGAAATGTCTAGTGAAGTTGGATTTTTTCAAATTGAAGAAGTTTTAATTCAAAAAATAAATTCTAGCCCCGTAAGACCATATATATCACTTTATGCAGGTGTTACAGGACAAGAATTTAAAAAGTATTTGTAAGAAAAGTTTTTCAAAAATAAAAATTATTGTTTTTGGAAAATCGCTTTTTCTTTTCGCCAAGTTGTTGGATTTCCTGGTCCTACCCATTTATTTAGTGGGAATGAACCAGACAAACTCTGGCTAATAAATTCTTTTGCAAGTAAAACTGCCTGATAAGTTGTAAGACCTTGTGCAAGTCCTGAAGTAATTGCAGCGGCAGTTGTACAACCAGCACCATGTGTCCAAGTTGTATCTCGTAAAGAACTTTCAAGAACTTCACATCGTTCATTGTCGCAATAAACATCGATAGCTAAACCTGTTTCTTTACAATCGGCAAGTTTATTTCCACCTTTGATAAAAACTGCTTTTGCACCTTTTTCAACAATCATTTTTGCAACGATTTTCATTTGTTCAACAGTTTTTGGTTCTTCAACTCCAGCAATTTGTCCTGCCTCAAAAAGATTTGGAGTTACGATTTTTGCTAAAGGCAAAAGTTTTTTCTGTACAGCCAAATTTAATTCAGGATTCAAGGCTTCTCCAGCACCTTTACAAACCATAACGGGATCTAAAACATAATTTTCAACATTATATTTTTTGATGTATTCTTCTGCTAAATCTACAGCATATTCAGTTCCTAACATTCCAGTTTTACAAGCAGAAACACCAACACCCTTAAAAATAGTTTCCATCTGAGCACGCAAAACATCTTCAGCAATAGGAAAAACTCCATGAGACCAATTGTCATCAGGATTCATTGTTGCAATAACTGTAACAGCAGTCATTCCGTAAAGACCATATTCACTAAATGTTTTCAAATCTGCTTCTAAACCAGCTCCACCAGAAGCATCAGAACCTGCAATAGTTGCAACCTTAATCATATTTTCCTCCAAAAATTCAAAATATATTAAAAATATAATACAAAAAGTGATACTATTACTAGAGCCAGATTTAAGATTTTTAACAAGGTCAGATTTTGATAATGTATTTTTTATAAATAAAAAAACCGAATTAAATCCTTTTCAAGAAGAATCCAATTCGGTCTTATATTTACCATCAATTTTAATGATAACTAATAAATCTTTTCTTTTTTACAGGTTCGCTTGTAAAATCAATTCCAAGTTTTTTGAAAATCTTTGTATCAACTTCAGAAAGCATTACAGTTGTATGAACTTGACATCCTCTAAGTTTTGGAAGTTGCTCTAAAGCCTTTCTTGCATTTTCATTTTCTGTAGAAACCATAGCAAGAGCAACCAAAACTTCGTCTGTGTGAAGGCGCGGATTTTTTCCGGCTAAATATTCAATCTTCATTTTTTGAATTGGCTCAATTACAGAAGA
>JAXJWW010000054.1:0-34587 GCA_036307825.1 Treponemataceae bacterium
CAATTCCCACACACAGCCTTTTTTTACCGGATAAAACGCTATGAAAATATTTACACATAACGCTTCGTAGAAAAATCTCAGCCAGACAATCGCGTAAATTTACATATCGTTGCAAAAAAAGAACGAAAACAATTCGCTTATTAACGGAATTGTAAAAAAAAAGGCGTAGCCAAAAATTGAAACAGCCCTGCATTGACGACTGAAAGGAGGAACTAGCAGGGACTGGGGCGATTTTTGCCGAGAGCACTTTTTTTATGCAAATCAGTTAAAAACAACTTCGTATTCGTCCTTTTTTGCCCACATATATTCCAATTTTACAATATTCTTCTGACTGGGATTTTTATGCAAATAAGTTGTAAATATTTTTATAGACGCTTTGATTCCTTGACTACTATCTTCTATTATGGTATTCTATTAAATCGACATTTATTTAAATTAAAGGATGGAAAATCGTATGTATAATGCGCTTCTTCAGACAGCTACTACAGCTGCCGCAGGTGAAGGTTCTTTGTTAATGACAGTTGTTCCTTTTGCCTTAATTTTTATCATTTTTTACTTCTTTTTGATTAGACCACAGAACAAAAAGCAAAAAGAAACAGAAAAAATGATTGCAGCACTTAAAAAGGGCGACAAGGTTGTTACAATTGGAGGAATTCACGGTGTGGTTGCTTCTACAAAAGAACATACAATCATTGTAAAAGTTGATGATGGTGCAAAGATTGAATTTAATCGTTCTGCTATTGCAACTGTTATTGCTGACAAAGTAGCAGAAAAACCTGCTAAAAAAGAAAAAACAGAAACTCCTGTTGAAGAAAAAGCTGAAGTTACTTCAGAAGAAACACCAACAGAAGAAAAATAAAACAGTCGTTGGAGAAATAAAATGAGTAAACGAAGTCGTTTTCTTGTGATTCTTTTAGTTCTCGCACTTTGTTTTGTATTCCTTTGGCCATCAATTTCCTGGTATGGATTAACACCAAAAGAAGATCAAGCATTGGCACTTGGATCACTTGAAAAAATTAAAGATTACGCTAGAGTTCAAGCATCAGAAGATGTTTTAATGATTGAAGATGCTGCTCGCGTTGACGAAAATGCTAAGTTACCTGCTGAATTTGCATATCTTGAAAAAATTGCAGTAAAAAACTACAAAAATTCTGGAAAAAAAGTTCCAAAAGAAATGACTTTCAGAAATGTTTTGCTTAGTTTTGGTTCAGAAGCTGAATTAATGTCTGCAATCGAAACAAAATATCGAGATGATATCCTAAAAATTAAAGATAGATACACAAATTCTGTAAAACTTGGTCTTGACTTGTCAGGTGGTATGAATGTTATCGTAAAAGCTGATTTAGATGCAGCTCTTGCAACTCAATCAGATGTTGCTTCACCTGAACTTTTCAAAGAAGAAGCTATGGCTCAAGCTGTAGAAACTCTTACAAGCCGAATTGATAAATTTGGTCTTTCAGAACCAGTTATTAGACAACAAGGTGATGATAGAATTTACATTGAAATTCCAGGTGCTGCCGAAGCTGATAGTATCAATTCTATTATTATGGGTAGTGCAATTCTTAATTTCCGCCTTGTAGATACAGCTGCAACTAATTCATTCCTTCAATATTATGCAATGAATCCTGCAAGAACTTTTGCTGCAAACGGTGAATTAATGGATCCATCAATTATTCCTGCAGATTGCGAAGTTCTTGGTCTTTATTCAAAAGATGATTATGGTCTTGATGAAAGAGTTGGATATCTCGTTGTAAAAAAAGAAGTAGCTCTTGAAGGTCGTCATATTAAATCTGCTGAAATCGGAAGCGATTACACAGGTAAACCTCAAGTAAACTTTGTTCTTGATGGAGAAGGTGCAGAAATCTTTGCTGATTTTACAACTGCTCATCAAAAAGAACAACTTGCGATCATTTCTGATAATAAAGTTAAATCTTATGCAACAATTCAAGGTCCTATTACTGGTGGTCGTGTTGCTATTGATGGTTTTGGTCTTGAAGAAGCTCAAAATCTTAAAAAAGTATTACAAACTGCCTGGTTGTCAGTTCCTCTAACAGTAGAAAGTCAACAAGTTATTGGTGCTTCTATGGGTGAACAAGCAATTAAACAAGGTTTGTCTGCAATCATTTTTGGTTTGGTTGCTGTTATGCTCTTTATGCTTTTATGGTACAGAGGAGCAGGTATCAACGCTGTTGTTGCTCAAATTTTGAACCTTTACATTATGTTTAGTATTCTTTCTGCATTCAACTTGACTTTGTCATTATCAAGTATTGCTGGTATGATTCTTACAATCGGTATGGCAGTTGACGCTAACGTAGTTGTTTTTGAACGCATCAGAGATGAACGAAAACTAGGAAAAGGCCGCGCTGCAAGTGTTGCTTCTGGTTTTGATCACGCTTTCTGGGCAGTTATGGACGGAAATATTACAACATTTATTGCTGCAATCTTCCTTTCATTCATTGGAACAGGTTCAATCCAAGGATTTGCTGTGAGCCTTGCAATCGGTGTTGTTTCATCTGTATTTACTGCATTATTTGTTTCAAGACTTATTTTTGATGTTGGAACAGATGTTTTTAAGAAAGAAAAAATTAGCATTGGCTGGAGGGTTAAATAATGAAAAAGATTATTCGTTTTAGTAAGGCATTTCTTTTTTGTACAATTCTTTCAGTTCTTGTAATTGCTAGTGGAATCTTTGTTGTTGCAACAAAAGGATTGAACTTTGGTCTTGATTTTAGACCTGGTCTTGTAGAAGAAATCAAAATCGCACCAGCTGAAGTTGAACTTACTTATTCTGGTTCTGCTTCTGTAAGTGTTCAACTTTCTTCACAAGCTGTAAATCTTGTTGTAAGTGGACTTGGTGCAGATAATTCTACATATAACTTTTCTTTCGTTGACTATCCAACAGTTGCTGACTTAGCAAATGGATTTAATACTGTTCCAGAAGTAACATCAAAACTTCTTTCAGACGGAATAAAAGCTTCTAACGCAGTTTTGTTAAATTCAGAAAAAACTTCTTCTCTTTCAAAAGAACCACTTTATCTTCACTTAGTTGATACAAGTGTTGTTTCTGCATCAGTAGATGAAATGAGAGAAATCTTTTCTGTAATTGCTGATTCTCAAGTTAAGAAAATTGGAAATGATGTTGATGATAACTTCCAAATTCGTGTTGGAGATGACGGAACAGATCCTACAATCAGTGAAAAAATTCAAAATCAAATTTCACAAATTTTGTCAGAAAATTTTGGTGCAAATAATTATGTTGTTGTAAAAACAGATTTTATTGCAGCTAGATTTTCAAGTTCATTAGTTTCATCTTCTGCAATCCTTGTAATTCTTACTCTCGCTTTGATTTGGGTTTATGCAACAATCCGATTCAAATGGGACTTTGCTCTTGGTGCAGTTTTGGCAATTATCCACGATGCATTGATTATGGTTACATTTATTGCTTGGACACAAATGGAATTTGATTCATTAACTGTTGCTGCTATTTTGACAATTATCGGTTACTCAATTAACGATACTGTTGTTGTTCTTGACCGTGTTCGTGAAAATCTTAAGTTGGTAAAAGTTAAGAGTATTAAAGAACTTCTTGACCTTTCTCAAACTGAAATGATTCGTCGTACTATTATTACAACAATTACAACTTTGTTAGCTGCAGTTTCATTATTTGTATTTACAACTGGAAGTATGAAAAACTTTGCTCTCGCATTAATCGTGGGTATGCTTTCTGGTGTTTATTCAACAATTTACATCGCAGGTGCATTTATTGCTCTTGCTCGTCGTAATTGGAAACCATCCGATGAAGAAAAAAAATCTCAAGTTAAAGAACTTAATCTTGAAGACTAATTTTAATTTGTGATAAATTTATAAACCGATTATTTTGTAAATCTTTTGCAAAGTAATCGGTTTTTTTATATTTGTTATTAAGGAACTAATATGCCTAAGTGTAAATTATTCAGTATGATTGATAAAGCAATTTTTGAATACAAACTAATTGAAGATGGGGATAAAATTTTAATTGGTGCTTCTGGCGGAAAAGATTCAACTGCCTTAATTGAATATTTTGCTTATCGAAAAAAACAAAATCGTGATAACTTTGAATTTAAAGCTTTGCATATTGGTACAGAAATTAGTTCAGCAATTTCACCTGAGCTAATAAAAATGTTTGAATCCTGGAATGTTGATTTAGAAATAATTGATGTTGATGTTCTTGGTAGATTAAAAGAAAATAAAAAAATGAATTGTTGGTGGTGTTCAACTCAGCGACGAACTGAATTAAATAATTATGCAATAGAAAATGGTTATAATAAAATTGCACTTGGTCATCACTTGGATGATATTTTAGAAACTCTTTTAATGAATGCTTTGAACAAAGGTGAATTTTCTACGATGATTCCTCGTTTAAAATATGAAAAATATCCAGTTACAATTATTCGTCCTTTGTGTTTTGCCGATGTAGATTCTATTATCGAACATGCTAAGTTGCACAATTATATTTCTCAAACTTGTACTTGTAACTATCAAGAAAATTCTGGCCGAAAAAAAGCCCGCAGTCGTTTGGAACAACTTACGGGCGGTAATGCTTTAGAAAAACGAAGATTATTCGAAGCGTTACGAAATATAAAACCTGAATATCTTCCTTAACTTATTTTATTCTTTCTTCGATAAAATCTAATTTAAGATTTTTTAATTTTTCAGAAAGTGAAACTTTATAAATATGTGGATTTAAAATTCTTTGATAAGATGTATCAAAAGTTTCAAGTTGCTTTGTTAAAGTTTCTCTTGCTTTTGAAAGTTGTTCTTTATCATTTAATCTTGGACTAATTCTTTTTCCTTTTTCTAATCTTGGTTTTAAAAGCATTTCAACTTTTGCTGGTTTAAAAGAAAAATGTCTATAGTCAGTTGAAGGATGATAAAATTTTGCTTCAACATTTTCAAGAATTTTTTCATCTTCAAGGGCGAGAATATCTGCTTTTGCCATTCCATCTGCATCGTAAAGTCTGTAAACATTTTTGATTCCAGGGTTTGTTGTTTTTTCTGGATTGTCAGAAAATTTCATTGCGGGAATCATTTGTGTACATTCAGGATTACTTCTTGCTGCTAATTTGTAAACTCCAGTTAAGGATGCTTCGTCCCCTCCTGTAACCATGTGTGTTCCAACTCCCCAAGAATTGATAGGTGCTTTTTTTGCCATCAAGGTTTCGATAATTTCTTCAGTTAATTCATTTGAAACTGAAATTGTTGCTTGTGGGAATCCTGCTTCGTCTAATCTTTTTCTAACTTCAGTTGAAAGATATTGAATATCACCTGAATCTAATCGAACACCAAAGTTGTAACCTTGTTCAACAAGTTTTGCTCCAACTTTTATTGCGTTGATAATTCCAGAATTTAATGTGTCGTAAGTATCAATTAAGAAAATTGCTTTGCTTGGATAAATTTTTGCGTAGGCTTCAAATGCTTCAAGTTCAGTAGGGAAGGACATAATCCAAGAGTGTGCCATTGTTCCTAAAACAGGAATGCCAAATTCTTTTCCTGCAAGTGTGTTACTTGTTCCACCAGCCATTCCGATATAGGCTGCTCGAGATGCACTCATTGCGCCGTTTGGTCCTTGTGCTCGTCTTAAACCAAATTCCATAATAGAACCTTTTTGAGAAGCGAGCCATACTCGAGTTGATTTTGTGGCAATTAAAGTTTGAAAGTTAATGTGATTTAAAACTAAGCCTTCGATAATTTGTGCTTCGATTAAGTTTGCATGTATTCTGATTAAAGGTTCGTTTGGAAAAACAATTGAACCTTCATCTTGTGCGTAAACATCACCAGTAAATTTAAAATCTTTTAAGTAATCTAAAAATCCTTGTTCAAAAATTCCAACTGATTTTAGATATTCAATATCACTTTCTGAAAAAGTAAATTGTGTTAAAGCGTCAAGTAAAGTTTCGAGTCCTGCAAAAACTGCAAATCCACCACTAAAAGGATTTCGTCTAAAGAACATATCAAAAACAGCTGGACAATCCATGTTGTTTTTCCAGTAACCTTGTGCCATTGTTAATTCATAAAAGTCTGTAAATAAAGCACTTGTTTTGCAATCAAATTTGTACATAGAAACTCCTTTATACTTATACTATTTGTGCATAAACTTAAAAATATTATATCCTTGTAAGGCTTTTATATCAATATAATTTTTGAACCAGATTGAGTTTTTTCAATTTCAATACTAGATTTTATTCGTGATTTTAAATCTCCTACATGGGAAATAATTCCGATTTTTCTTGAATCTCTGATTTCATCTAAAATTGAAATTGCTTGTTCAAGTGAATTTTCATCAAGGCTTCCAAAACCTTCATCAATAAAAAGTGAATCAAGTTGTATACCACCTTTTCTTGATTGAACTGTGTCACTGATTGCTAATGCTAAACTGATGGATGCCATAAAAGTTTCACCACCAGAAAGTGTGTTGCATGGTCGAGATTTTCCTGTGTAGGCATCGTAAATATCGATATCTAGACCTTTTGCTCCACGATTACTTTCTTTTTCTGTATTTACAATCATTACATATCTTCCATCAGAAATTTTATTTAATCGCTTGTTTGCAAATTCAATTATTTCTTGAAGATACATTTCTAAAATCCAAGATGTAATATCAATTTTTTTTGGATTATCTCCAGATAAAACTTTATGTAATTTTTCGTAGTTACTAAGTTTTTCAGAAATTTCTTTTCTTTGTTTTTCATTTTTGTCAAAATTTTCTTTTGATTTATTTAGTTCAGAAATTTTTTCTGTAATTCGAGAATTGTAATTTGTTAAATCAGAAATTTTTTGTTTTAATTCATTTTTTGTTTGCTCATATTTTTTGAATTTTTCTGTTAGAGTTTCTTTGTTTGTTGAAACAGAATTTTGTTTTTCATTTATCAAGGTTTCTAATTTTTCTTTTTCTTTTGTCCATTGTTCTGTTTCTTTTTCAAAATAAATTATTTGTTCTTCTTCTAAATAATTTATTTTAATTTCTTCTATGTCTGAAAAATTTGTTTTTGAAATTTTTTCATTCAAAATTAAATTTTCATTTTCAAATTCTTTTTTACATTTAATTAAATTAGAATTTAAGATTGCTTCTTTTTCTTTTTGTGTAGATAAATTTATTGTATTTTGTTTTTGTTCTTCATAAAAATTTTTTACAATTAAATTTGATTTTTCAATTTTATTATTTGTAACAGAAACTTCTTGTTTGAGTTTGTTTTCGATTTCTAAAATATTTGATAATTCAATTTCTGTAAAAGAAAAATTTTTAATCAAGTTTTCTTCGATTGTTTTAATTCTGTCATTAAAAATTTTTTTATCTTGTAAAAGAATATTTATATTTTCAATGCTTTTATTGTAATCAGTTTCTAATTCTTTAAGTGTAATTTTTTTTGATTCAAGATTTTTTTCTAATTCTTTAATCTGATTTATAGAATCTGTTTTTGCATTAATCAAATTTGTAATTTCTTCTGGTGAAAGTTTAATTGATAAATCAATTTTGTCTTTTAAGTTTAATATTGTTCCTTCGCTTATGTTTCTAATTTTTTGAATTTCTAAATATTTTGTTTCTGTTTCTTTTAATAATGTTTCTTGTAAAATTAAATTTTCTTGTTTTGAAATATTGTTTGACTTTTTTTGTGCAGGGTTTGGATGATTTGTAGAGCCGCAAACAGGACATGGAGAATTTTCTTTTAGATTACAAGCTAATGTGTGAGCAAGTTCGTTTAGTTTTTCATTTTCGATTTCTTGTTTTAAATCTTCAATTAAAAGTTTTTGTTTTTCAAATTGAAGTTTTAAAGTTTCTTCTTGTGTTTTATTTAATTTGTCTTTTTCGGTTTCTTCAAAATATTTTTTGTTGTTAATAGAAGTTTCAAGATTTTTATTTAAAATTAAAATATCGTTTAATAAAGATTCTTTTTCTTCAATTTTATTTTTGTTTTCTTCAATAAAATTTTTTATTTGTTGAATTTTTTCTTTTAAATTATCTTGTTCTTTGCTTTTAGTTTTGATTTTATCATTTACAGTTTCTAAATTATTTTTATTTTCTTTTAGAGTTGTTAATGTTGAGAATGATTGTTCTAATTCATTTTTTTTAATTTCTAATTTTTTTATTTCTTCTTCAGTTTGAATAATTGAATTTTCTTCATTTAAGAAGTTTTGTTCTTTGTTTGAAAGTTCTTGAATTTTATTTTTACACAATGTTAATTCATTTTGAGTTTCTGAGATTTGTTTTTCTTTCTGCTCTAAATTTTTTATTATAGGAAAAAGTTCTAATGCTTTTTTTGCTTTTGAAATTTTTATTTTTAGAGTTTCAATTTTTTCTTGATTCAAAAGTAATTTTTCTAATTCGTTTTTCAGATTTTCATATTCTTCAATAGTTGCAATTTCATTTTGTATTTTTTCCATTGTACCAGCAATTTCATATAATCTATCTTGATTTGTTGCAATTTCATTTTTATTAAAATCATGAGTTGTTGTAAGTTCTTTGATTTGTTCTTCAAATAAATTTATATCAAAATCTTTTTCAATAAATTTTATCTGATTTAAAATTTGCTCGTGTTGAATTTTTAATTTTGTTTTTTCTTCTTTTACATGTTCTGTAATTTTAGTAAAATTTTCAACTGGAAAAAGTTTGCTTAACATTGTTTTTCTTTCTGTTGTTGATTGTCGTAAAAAAGTTGCAAATTCACCTTGTGGTAATAAAACAATTTTGGAAAATTCTTCAACATTTAATTTTACTAAATCTTTTATTTTTTTATCAGTTTCGGATTTTTGATTGCAAATTAAATCACCTTCAATATCATAAATAGAATTTAAAGAATATAATTCTATTGATTCACCTTCTTTTCGTGTTGTATTATTTCTTGTGGTGTAAGTATAAGGAAGTGTGCGTTTTATTCTGTAAATTTTTGTGTTTATGGAAAATGTAAAATCTACATAACTTAAATCTTGTTCATTGCAAAAATGAGTTCTCAAATTTTTTGTTTCAACATTTTTTCTAGCACCAGGTAAAGTTCCGTAGAGGACATAAGTTATTGAATCTAAAATTGTTGTTTTTCCACTTCCAGTTTTTCCACTGATTAAGAAAAAATCTTCTAAGTCAAAAAAATTAATTGTATGTTCGCCAACAAAAGGTCCAATGTTAAATAGTTTTAAAATTTCTGGTTTCATTATTCATCCTTACAAATTGTTTTTTCAATTTTACAAAATAATTTTTTTGTAGATTCCCACTCATTTTCATCTTCAACATTTTCTACATCTTTTACAAATTTCATAAAAATTTTTTCTGAATTAAAATTTTGTTCATTATTCAATAAAAGTTTTTTTTCTGTATTTGAAATTTTATTTTGGTTTTTAATAATCACTTCTTGTTTTACAGAAAGAATGTTTGGAAAAATATCTCTAAGTCGTGCAACTGGATTTTCAACTAAAATTTCATCGGTACAAGTAATTTCTAAAAAATCATTTTTAAATTTATAAAATTCTGAATTTTCATTTTTTGCATAATCAATAAATTCTTCAAATTTTCCAGAAAGTTTTGTAACCTTGTGTAAAGGCTTTATTTCAATTTCTTTTGTTTCTACTTTTGAAGTTTCCTTTGAAAAATCAATTGTTATATCTAAAAAACTTTTTTCTAAATTTGCTTCATCAAAAGAGTAGGCAAGGGGAGAACCTGCGTAAAAAATATTTTCAGATACTTTTTGTTTTTTATGAAGATGACCTAAAGCAACATAACTAAAATCTTCAAAAACATTTTTATTTATCAATTCTGCATTTCCAATAAAATGTCGCTCAGAATCACAGGAAGTTCCCCCAAGGGTAAATAAATGTGCGTTCAATCCCATCTTAAAATTTTTAATTTCAGAATTATTATAATGAAAAATTTTAATTCTAGAAATTGCTTCATTGATTAATTCTTCTTGCGTTGTAAGTCGCTGATTTTTATCTTTGCTAAAAAGTGAGCCACTAGATAAAAATGGAATTTGATAAAAATAGATTCCATCATTTTTATTTGAAGAAAATTCACTTCCTTCTATAAAAACTGGATTTTCTATATTTTCTGGATTTGTGCAAATAAAAATATTTTGTGATTCTAAAAATCTTGTACCAAAAGAAAGTCTTCCTGCTGAATCGTGATTTCCTGGAATTAACAAAATCTTCAAATCTTTATCAATTTGATGAAGTTCAATTAAAAATTCGTCAAAAAGTTCGATTGCTTCTGTAGGAGGAACGCTTCTATCGTAAATATCCCCTGTGATAATTACAGCCTGATAAGGATTTTGGTTTTTTGCTTCAGAAATGGTTTTTATCAACTGATTTAACATGAATTTTTGGTCTTCAATAAGTGAAAACCCGTAGAAAATTTTGCCTAAATGTAGGTCGCCAGTTTGTAATAAGTGAATCATCTTTTAAACTATACCACTAACTAAAGATAAAATCTATTGATAAATCAATAAAAAAATTGTACTATGGTAATAAGATTTTATTTTTAAGGAAAGATTTATGAAAGCTATTGAATTAGAAAAAGCCTATAATCCTAAAGATTTTGAAGATAGAATTTATTCTCAATGGGAACAAAATAAAAGTTTCAAGCCTGATTCAGACAAAAATCCAGAAAAATCTGGTGCAAAAAAAGCATATACAGTTGTTATTCCACCACCAAATGTAACTGGAGTTCTTCACATGGGGCACGGATTGAACAATACTTTGCAAGATATTGTTGTTCGCTACCACAGAATGAAGGGCGAAGATACTTTATGGGTTCCAGGAACAGACCACGCAGGTATTGCAACTCAAAATGTTGTTGAACGACGCTTAAAAAAAGAAGAAGGGCTTCGCCGACAAGATTTAGGTCGCGAAAAATTCCTTGAAAGAACTTGGAAAGTAAAAGAAGAACATCACTCAATTATTTCAAAACAACAACGCAAACTTGGAAATAGTGTTGATTGGGATAGAGAAAGATTTACTTTAGACGAAGGTTTGTCAAAAGCTGTTCGCGAAGTTTTTGTTACATTATATGAAAGAGGTCTTATTTACAAAGGTCATTATCTTGTAAACTGGTGTACATCTTGTGGAACTGCTCTTGCTGATGACGAAGTTGAACACGAAGACACACCAGGTGCAATGTATCACATGTACTATGAAATTTGTGATAAAGACGGAAATTCAGTTTCAATTCCTTCTGTAACACTTGAAGATGGAACAGTTTTTGAAGGTGGAAGCAAAATTGAAATTGCCACAACTCGTCCAGAAACTCTTTTTGGAGATACTGCTGTTGCTGTTCATCCTGATGACCCTCGTTACACATCTTTACAAGGAAAATTTGTTCGTTTAGCACTTACAGATAAAATCATTCCTGTTGTACAAGATACTTATGTTGAACGCGGTTTCGGAACAGGTGTTGTAAAAATCACTCCAGCTCACGACCCTAACGACTGGGAAGTTGGAAAACGCCACGATTTACCAATTGTAAATATCTTAAATCCAGATGGAACATTAAACGAAAATGTACCAGAAAAATATCGTGGATTATCAACAAAAGAAGCAAGAAAAGTTGTTATTCAAGATTTAATTGAAAGTGATTTATTCAAAGAAGAAGAAAAAATTTCTCATCCAGTAGGACATTGTTATCGCTGTCATACTGTAGTTGAACCATATCTATCTGACCAATGGTTTGTAAAAATGAAGCCAATGGCAGAAAAAGCATTAAAAGCATGGAAAGACGGAGAAATCGTTTTCTACCCAAAAAAATGGGAAAATACATATTCTCACTGGATGGAAAATATTCGCGACTGGTGTATCAGCCGACAACTTTGGTGGGGACACAGAATCCCAGTTTGGTACTGTCAAGAATGTGGCGAAATGATTGTTTCTCGCACAGATCCAGATAAATGTACAAAATGTGGTTGTGATTCTTCAAAACTTGTTCAAGACCCAGATGTTTTGGATACTTGGTTCTCAAGTTGGTTGTGGCCTTTCTCAACTTTAGGTTGGCCTGAAAATACTGCTGATTTACAAAAATTCTATCCTACAACAGCACTTGTTACTGCTTACGATATTATTTTCTTCTGGGTAAGTCGAATGATTATGGCTGGTCTTGAATTTACTGGAAAAGCTCCTTTTAAAGATATTTATATCCATGGACTTGTTCGTGATAAACAAGGTCGCAAAATGTCTAAATCTTTAGGAAACGGACTTGACCCACTTGAAATTATCGATGAATACGGAGCAGATGCTCTCAAATACACTTTGGCTTTCATGTGTGCTCAAGGACAAGATGTTCTTATTGATAAAGATTCTTTCAAATTAGGAAGTCGTTTTGCAAACAAAATTTGGAACGCAAGTCGCTATCTTTTAGGAAATCTCGAAGGAAGAAACTTAATTCCAATTACAGAAAATGACTTAACTGAACTTGATAAATGGATTTATTCTCGATTAGATAACGCAGTTAGAACAGTTCGCAACGCTTTGGACAATTATCGCTATAACGACGGTGCTCAAGCCTTGTATGAATTCTTCTGGACTGAATTCTGTGACTGGTATGTTGAAGCATCAAAACTTTCATTCTGGAATGGTGATGACCACGAAAAAGACAGAGCAACATCTGTTCTTATGAACATTCTTGAAGAAAGTTTACGACTTTTGCATCCTTATCTTCCATTTGTTACAGAAGAAATTTATCAAAAACTTCCTCTTGAAGAAATTGCAAAGGCTAGGGGAGTTGCTTTTGATAAAGACACAATGTTGATAGATTCTGCATATCCAGAAGTAAATGATTCTCGAAAAAATGCCGAAATTGAAAAGAGATTTGATGTTCTTCAAGACTTAATTCGTGCAATTCGTGGATTAAGAGCTGAATGTGGAATTTCACCTGATTTGAAACTTCACATTGGATTGTTGATTACTCCAAACACAGAAGCAGAAGTTTGTCGCGAAAAAACAGATATGATTAAACTTTTAGCTGGTGTAAAAGAAATCGACTTTGTTGATGCAAAACCACAAGGAGCAATCGGAAATGTTGGTCTTGGATTTGAATGTTTTATCTATGTTGATGAAAGTATCAATAAAGAACAACTTTTAGCTCGCTTCAAAAAAGAATTGGCAAGTGAAACTGCCTTTGTTCAAAAAGTTGACGCAAAACTTGCAGGAAAATTTGCACAAAATGCACCAAAAGAAGTTGTTGAAGCAGAAAAGGCAAAACGAGAAGAAACTCTCCGCCGTATCGAAAAAATCACTTCCTATATCGAAAACTTGTAGGATTTGTTATAATGGATTTTAGGGGAATTTAATTGAAAAATTCTCCTAAAAAATCATTTTTATTAAATGGTTTGTGTTTCAAACCAAAAAAACTTTAGGGGGACGCTATGAAAATTGAAAAACCGATGGAAATGGAAAAACAAGCCATGTTACAGTTAAAGGGAATTTATCTAGCGCCCTATATTCAACTTGCAACTGCCTTAGTTGGAAAATCTCGCCACGCTGGTGGAAATATGTTCCGTCATCAAATTGATACAATGGGAATTTTGATTGACTACGGATATATCGATAGCGTTTTGTTAAAAGCATCAGTTATTCACGATTTAGTTGAAGATGTTCCTGGATATAATCATAATTTGATTTTGGAAGTTGATTCAGAAGCTGCAGAAGTTTACGATTTAGTTTTAGAAGTAACTAAAAAAGAAGGGCAGCCAAAGAATGAATATTTGCGCGGAATTATCGAACATGGTAGCGAACGAGCAAAGATTTTAAAATGTGCTGATAGAATTAGTAATATGACAAGTTTAGGTTTCGTTACAGATCCTGCATTTATTCAACGCTATTGCGACGAAACTGAATATTTTATTTTTCCAATTGCTTTGGAAGTTGATTATAATATGTATCAAGAATTGATTCAGCTTGTAATCACAAGGCGCCAGTATCTTGAAGATTCTGGCTACCTTGAAAGAAAGAAGTAAGTTTATTCTTCTACAATTTCAGCATCTACAGCATTTTTCTGAACACTGGCGATTCCATTGTTACAACTTACTTTTGTTGTGTATCCTTCACCAACGGCAATGATTTCGCCATTTTTTGCTTTTAAACGGAATCTGAATTCACCTTTTTTGTCTTTGTAAATTTCAAATTTAGGATTTTTTTCTGTTGCATATCCTTCTACAGTTTGATCTTCAATATTTGCTTCTGGAGCATTTTTTTGAACACTTGCAATTCCACTTTTACAAGCTTTTTCTGTTTCGTAAACTTCACTAGTTGCGATAACTTGTCCGTTTCCTGCTTTTAGAACAAAGTTAAATCCTTTTTTGGCATTTTTAATTACAAATTTTCCCATAAGAAAAATCTCCTTTTGTAGATATATTGTGTTAAGTAAGTATATTATAACACTGTTTTCATAAATATTGCAAATCGAAAAAATAAAACTTGACATTTATTCCTTGTTTTCGTATTATTTATTTAGAAATTTATAATATTCAATTAGGAGAATCATAACTTATGGTTAAGGTTGGAATTAACGGTTTTGGCCGTATCGGACGCATGGTATTCCGTGCAGCAGTAGAAAATTTTGCTAACGATATTCAAATTGTTGGTATTAATGACCTTCTTGATCCAGATTATTTGGCATACATGCTAAAATATGACTCAGTACACGGACCTTTCAAAGGTGATGTAAAAGTTGAAGGAAGCACACTCGTTGTAAACGGAAACAAAATCCGCTTAACAGCAGAAAGAGATCCTGCTGCTCTTAAATGGAATGAAGTTGGTGCAGACGTAGTTGTTGAATCAACAGGTTTATTCCTTGAAGATGAAAAAGCTCGCAAACACATCGAAGCTGGTGCAAAAAAAGTTATCATGTCAGCACCATCAAAAGACTCAACACCTATGTTCGTATATGGTGTAAACCACGACACATATGCTGGACAAGACATCATTTCTAATGCTTCTTGTACAACAAACTGTTTGGCTCCTATTTCAAAAGTTCTTAACGATACTTTCGGAATCAAACGTGGTCTTATGACAACAATCCACGCTGCTACAGCTACACAAAAAACTGTAGACGGTCCATCACAAAAAGACTGGAGAGGTGGACGCGGTATCCTCGAAAACATGATTCCATCATCAACAGGTGCTGCTAAAGCTGTAGGAAAAGTTCTTCCTGCTCTTAACGGAAAATTAACAGGTATGTCTGTTCGTGTTCCTACATCTGATGTTTCATTCGTAGACTTAACAGTTGAATTGAACAAAGAATGTACATACGAAGAAATCTGTGCAGCTATGAAAAAAGCTTCAGAAGGCGAACTCAAAGGAATCCTCGGATACACAGAAGATGCTGTTGTATCAACAGATTTCCGCGACGATGCACGCACATCTATCTTTGATGCAAAAGCTGGTATTCAGCTTGATCCTACATTCGTTAAAGTATGTTCATGGTACGACAACGAATGGGGTTACTCAAACAAAGTTCTTGAAATGGCACGCGTTATCGCAAAATAAGTTTTGTAAGATAATTTAAGCTATTTTTAGCAAACTACAAAAGGCTTTCTGCTAATCTTAATTGATAGTAGAAAGTCTTTTTTGTTTTAAAGTTTGGATAAGAAATCACACGGATTCAGAATTGCTAACGCAATTCTATATAACTAATTTTTCTACTCATATTTATTATCAAGAGAGAACGCAAGAATAAATGAATTTGGAGAAAATTATTAAAATAAAATAGGTAGAAAAAACTTAGTTATAACTGTGTATTTACACTATACAAAAATTATGTTAATATATGTTTATAGGAAATGTCTAAATTCAGGCGGCTCTCCCGACTCAATCAGCTTTTGCTGAAATAATTGATATGGGAGGCTATGCAATGAAAGCAAAAATCATTTATTTGATTTTTACAGTAGTGGTTGGAATTGCTACTATTGTAAGCTCTATATTTGCAGTACTCTCTTACTTTAATATGTAAATGAGTAAAAATAAAGCCGCCCAGTCTAACACACTTTAGCGGCTTTTATCGTCAAAAAGTGGAGACGACCAAATGAATTTGGGCATTTCCTTTTGTTTAATATACACCAACTTACCAATTTTTTCAAGTTTTTGTTTACATATTTGTAAAAAAAAGAAAGTTATCTTTCCGTCATTTCAAACTTATAATCTCGTCAGTCCGAACCACTTGCGTAGCATGTGATGTTTCGGAATCCGTAGTGATTTGTTTTTTAGACAGATGCTGAAATAAATTCAGCATGACGCCATTTTTGGCCTAATACCAGATTACGAGCCAACCTAAACTCTCACGCCATGCAATTCCCGCCATTACATTTTCCATTGAAAAGTCGTTAGACTTTTCGAATCCGTGTGACTTTTTTTTACAAGACGTTTGCTCTCACAATGCCTTAGACATTTCGCTTCCTCGCAACCGCCCAAAACCTTATCCCAAACCAGAAATGTCGTTAGACATTTCCAAGACCTGTGATTTTTATATTCATTTACCCAATAATACTAATTCCACTTGAAGTGCCTAATCGTGAAGCTCCTGCTTCTATCATTTTTATTGCAGTTTCGTAGTCTCTAATTCCACCGGATGCTTTTACTTGCATAGTTTCGCCTACAGTTTGTTTCATTAAAGCAACATCTTCTGTAGTTGCTCCACCTGTTCCAAAACCTGTGGAAGTTTTTACAAAGTCTGCCCCTGCATTTTTTGCACAGATACATGCATTTTTTATTTCATCTTTTGTTAGATAGCAAGTTTCTAAAATCACTTTTACAATAATATTTTTATTTTGGGATTTTCCTGTTTTTCTGGCAGAATTTACAACTGATAAAATGTCCTTTTCAACAATATCTGTTTTGTTATTTTTCATGGCACCAACATTTATCACCATGTCAACTTCATCGGCACCATGTAAAATTGCAATTTCTGTTTCGGAAGCTTTACTTTCTGAACTTGTTGCACCAAGTGGAAATCCAATTACGGTACAAACTTTTACAGTTGAGTTTTTTAATAAATCTGAAGCCAAAGAAACCCAATATGGATTTACGCAAACACTGGCAAAATTGTATTTTTTTGCTTCTTCGCAAAGTTTTTCAATATCACTTTGTGTTGCATCAGCTTTTAAAATTGTATGGTCTATCATTTTAGCAAGTTCTAAGTTGTTCATTTTTTCTCCATTGTTCAAAAATTATTTCATATTGAGAAGTTGTTTTAATTCTCTGATTTCACTTGCAAGTTTAGTTCTGTCCATATTTTGGTATCTCTTTGGAACCATTTCTTTACTTGTACATTCAAGAACAGCAACTAAATTTTGAAGTTCAATTTCGTATGGATAAGCCGGTGGAATAAAATCTTTTATTGTTTGTTTTAAATCTTCTTGAGTTACGATAACTCGTTTTTCCATTGCGGCTTGCATTTTTGCTCTAACTAAAACAGCTTCTATATCAGCACCTGACATTTCAAAATTTACGCTTTTGAAAATCGGAAGAAGGTTAAAATCTTCAACTTTAATGCCAAGTTTTTTCTTCATTGTTTCAAAAAGTGCAATTTTTTCTTCTACAGTTTCTGGATAGAATAGGGCAAGATGTTCTTCTGCTCGTCCTTGTCGTTTTAAGTCTATAGGAATTAAGTCCGGACGGCTAGAAATCAAAAACCAAATGATTTTTCCTCGATATTCTGTATTACCCATAAAACTTGCAATTTGTGCAAAAACTTGACTGCTTTCTGAATTTGTACTTTTATCTTCTCGACTTCCAAGCATTGCGTCTGCTTCATCAATCATAACTGCAACAGGGGAAATTGCTTTTAGAATACTTAAAATTTTTTCAAGGTTGTTTTCTGTAAATCCGTTTTGCTGACCATGAATATTTCGGATTATTACCATTGGAATTCCAATTTCTCCTGCAAAGGCGCTTACCAAAAAACTTTTTCCCGTTCCAATTGGACCTGAAATCAAATATCCCATAGGCAAAACATCAAGTTGATTTTGCTTAATTGCTTTTGCTGCATTCTTGAATCGGTTTTTTACAAATTCATGACCAGAAACTAAACTTAAATTATAATCAGTTTCAATAAATTCAATTAAACCGGCCCCTTCATTTTCTAGGATTTTTCGTTTTTTATCTCTGATATAATCTAAACTAACAGCCTGTCCCATTGTGTAGGATTCTGTTGCAATTTGATGTAAATGCCATAATGTTAATCCTGATGTCAAACTTCCGATTTTGTCGCAATTGATTCCCCGTTCTGGAATTAAAAGACTTTGATTATATAAATAATTGCAAAACATTGTTCTAACTGATAAATCAGGTAGTGGAATTTCAACTTTTACAATTGATGGCGAATTCGTTATTCTTTTATTGATATCGCAAAGATTTTCTGTAAGAAGCATGATTGAAACATCATGTTGTGTAAAAATTGGGTCGTGGGACCAACGATTTAATGTAACAAGACAAAATCTATCAGTTTCGTCCAAATTTCCAATTTCATCATTAGGAATGATAGTTTCTGCATAATCGATTAAAAGAACTAATCGTTTTTTTTGTGGAATATTTATATAAAAGTATCTTTCAATAAAAGTTAGTGATTTTATTGGGTCTTTTGAAAGTAAATCATCTTTTTTTGCTTCGGGATAGAATTTTTGCATAACGCTAATGTATTCTTTTTCCATCGCACCATTACAAAAAGTGATTCCACTAGATCTATCATAATAAGCGATAATATCTTTATTTCCGAATAAAACTTCTGGAATGTATTCTTGAACTTTTGTAAAACGAAATTCACCTTCATTCATTGAATGTGGCAAAAAATCTCTGATATTTCCGTGAATTAAGTACATGTTTACTGTTTTAGAACAGTATTTGTTTGATAGTTCTTGAGCCCAACTTGGCAAAACTTTTATGTCCTCAAGATCTACATTTATTAATTGTTGTCCACCCATATTTTCATTATATCTTATATGTACAAAAACAAGCAACCTTTTTGAATATTTTTTTTATATTTAACTTGTTTTTACTTTGTTTCTGTGGTATTTTTATAGTATCATAATTTTACGAGGTGTTAATATGGCTTACAAAATTACAGACGCTTGTGTTAACTGTGGTGCTTGTGAAGGCGAATGTCCAGTTGGAGCAATTAGCGAAGGTGATGGAGCAAGAGTAATTGATGCAGCTACATGTGTAAGTTGCGGAACTTGTGCTTCAGCTTGTCCTACAGAAGCTATTGTTGAAGAATAAGCGATAGTCTTATCATTTTTATCATCCCTAAAATTGAACTAATAATTCTTTTTTGGGGATGTATTTTTATTTTCAATTGCAAATCAGTTTATTTATTTTTATGGCAAATTCAGTAGTTAAAGGTTTTTCATCATTTTTTATCTCATTGGGTAAATTCATCCTATTAGCTTTACTTTGTGGAGTTTTAGGTTTTGCAATCGTTTGGCCTTTGTGGTTTTTTGCTGTAAAATCTCCAAATTTATATTCCTTTGTTGTTATCCTTCTTCTTGTTTTTTTAGTTTTGTTTTTCCTAATCAGAGGCTTTTTGAAAGCATTAAAACAAAGAACTCAAGATGAAAGAAAATCATTTTTATTCAACATTTTTAGAGGATTTTTACTAACAATTATTTGCATCGGTGGTTTAATTCTTTCAATTTCACTTGTAATGAATCAGTTAAGATTAGTTGCTTTGATAACTTTTCTTCTTTTTTCATTGATTTTTGGAGTTTGCGCCATTGTTATCAAGAAAAAATAGTTTAGTTTTTATCTTCGTTTTATCAATTTTTCAATTTGCATTTTCAACTTCTTCAAATAACGACTTTTTTTATCCAAGAATAAATTTTTTAGATTCTCGAAAAGATGAAATTTTCAAACAGTTTGAAATGGATGTTCAAATTGCTAAAAAACAATTTGCAAATAATGAAAATCCTGCTTTTATGCTTTATCAATATAAAACAACTGATGAGGATAATCTTTTTACGATTTCTGCTCGTTGCAATATTTTGCAAGAAACAATTGCAACTTTAAATCATATAAGTTCACCTACAGAAGATATTTCAAATAGAGAACTTTTATTGCCTACTGTGGATGGACTTTTTGTGCCAAATTCGCCAGTTACGCCTTTTGAAGTAATTTTAAAAAAAAATTGCTTTCAATCGGATAATAGTTTATGTTATAATGTGAGTATAAAGGGAGAAGTTTTTACATTTTTTATCGGGATGCGCGTTGGTTCTACAGAAAGATATTTTTTCTTAGATTCATCATTAAAAATGCCTTTAAAAGAAAGTGTTCTTACTTCAAATTTTGGAATGCGAGTAAGTCCTATTACAGGAAAAAACAAATTTCATTCTGGAGTGGATTTAGCGGCTCCTTTGGGAACTGAAGTTTTTTCTTGTGGAAATGGCGTAGTTGAAAAAACTGGTTGGGATAATGTTTACGGATATTATGTAATCGTTAAGCATGATACAAACCGTTCTAGTTTTTACGCACATTTATCAAAGATAGTGGCTCAAATAGGTGATAAGGTTGGTATTCAAACTTGTATAGGAAAGGTTGGTAGTACAGGAGCTTCAACAGGACCTCATCTTCATTTTGAAATTCGCAAAAATAATTCAAAAATCAATCCCTTTTCGGAACTTTCTGACCTGTGATTTTGCTTGCTTGTTAGTTTTGTATAAAGAATTTCGTTGGTAGAAAATATGAAAAAATTATTTTTATTGGTTACAATTGTATTTTTTTCTCTTAGTGCATTTTCTTACGAAAATTTTAGAGTTCATAAGACTGTATTTGCAGATATGACAGACGAAATTTCTTCGATAAAAGCAGTTTTAGAAGTTAATGATGCTCTTGTAATAAAAGTTCCAAAAGAACCTGTTTTTTTACAAGGTCTTTCTTTAGAAGTAAAAATTCCACCAGAAGTTGCTGAGTTTAGGGATTCTGTTGCATATTTTTTATATACCGATGTAAAGCCTCAGCCTATAGAAAAAACAATTGATTATCAGGGAAATCGAGTTTTTATCAATACTTTTCCAACTCGCCTTAGTTGTAATCTTTTGATTCCTTTGGGCGATTCTGTTGAATTAAAAGAAACTCCTTACTCAACTGTTTTGCCACCTGCTATGAGTGATAAAAGTGGCTATGTTTTCTTTCGTTTACAACTTGTTATGAAAGGAACGCCTGTAAATATTTGGGATTCAACTTTTGTAATTGATATAAAACCAATTTTGTCAGATAAAGGTGCTTTAGAACTTAATGTTTTAGCTCCAGAACTTCATTCTAAGGATATTTCTTATCACAAGTCAGAGCAAACAGAAGATTTGCAAAATACATCAACTGAAGTTGGTAAAAATGATAATACTGAAGGTATCAAAAATGAACCTAATATTATCAATTTAGATGGAACAGGTTTATATACTCTATATATTGACGGTGAACTTCAAAAATACCCAGACCAAAAAATTATTTTGTCAACAGGTCAACATCACTTGTCTATTGTTTCTGATGTGTACCGAAGTGAAGTTAGAACTATTGTTGTAGAACAAGCTCAAACTACAAAACTAGAAATTTTAATGAAAGATGTAACTCCTTTAGTTGAAGTTGTTGCTCCTGAGGGAATTCAAGTTTTTTTAGATTCAGATGAATTACATAACTGGCAAGAACCTTTTACTGTTTCAGAAGGAAATCACTTGTTAAGATTTGTACTTGGTGGATATGAAAAAATTCAATCTTTTGAGGCCTTCAATGGAAAAACTTACAAATTTTCACTAAATCTTGATGTTAACTTAGTTGAATCAGAATAGAATTTTTCATACTTTTTTGTAGTATTTTTTTTGAATTTTTTGTTAAGGTTTTTGCCTATTCACCGATATTTAAAATGTCAGGTGAATAAATCCCCTCCCACCCATTGTTCACCTGACTGCCTGATGGGCATGGCCGGTTTCTAATACCGGCCTTTTTTATTTCTTGACAAAAGACCTTATCTTTACTATTCTAAACTGTAATGAAAAAAATAAAAACTGGTACTATAGTACTTTTGTGTGGTGTTGCTTTTTTTACAGTTTTATGTGGTATTTGTTTAGGTTTATTGCTTTCAAATACAGTAAATACAATCAACACAGAACAATTTACAGAATTTAATCCTGCTCTTCCAACTAGACTTCTTGATATAAATGGTGAAGTCATAACTGAATTTGCTTCGGATGAAAAACGAGAAATGATTTCTCTCAACGAACTTCCTCAGCATATGATTGACGCTTTAATTACCCGAGAAGATCAGGTTTTCTATAAACATCCAGGTTTTAGTTTAAAGGCTTTGTTTAGAGCTGTTGTTGGTCAACTTACAGGAAAGTCTTTAGGTGGAGGAAGTACCTTAACTCAGCAAATTGCAGGTACTTTATATTGTGACCGTTCCGAAAAATCTGTTTTACGAAAGTTAAAAGAACTTTGGTGGGCAATCCAGATGGAACGCCGTTATTCAAAGGATGAAATTCTCGAACTTTATTTAAATAAAATTTATTTTGGTGCAGGTACTTATGGTGTAAGTGCTGCTTCTAAGTATTATTTTGGTCATGATGTAACTGAAATTACTCCAGCAGAAGCTGCCATTTTGGTAATTCAGTTGTCAAATCCTGCTCGTTTTAATCCATTCAATCATCCCAATAGAGCTATGAACCGTCAACAAAATGTTCTTACAAATATGGTTGCAAATGGATATATCTCTCAAGAAATTGCAGATGCCTCATTTGAAGATTATTGGCTAAATTTTGACTACACTCGTATCGATTCTTCTGCTTATTTTATGAGAGAAGATAAAGCTCCTTGGTTTAGTGAATATGTTTTGCGTGAATTAACTTCCATGATTTACGGAAACTTAGATATTTACACAGGTGGTTTTACTGTAAATACAACTGTAAATTTGGAACATCAAAATGCCGCTCAAGAAGTTATGGAATCACGAATTGCTTACGCAAATAGAGCTTATCAGCGTTCAAGTGGTTCCCGAAAATCTGATGCTTCTCAAACATATATTCCTTTTACAGAATTGATGTCTTTGGTTTTTAACTTGCCAGATTTGAAAGTTTCTCAAGAACGAAACGAAAATATTGCTCGTTCAACATATAACACAGAAATCAATCCAATTCTTGATGTAATGTCTTTGGTTTGTGGTGTTGAACCAGTTAAAGTTGGAATTGTAAATCGTGCAAATGTTACAATTTCAAAAGATTCAAAGAAAAATACTATCGAAGGTGCTTTAATCACTTTGGATAATGAAACTGGATATATCACAGCCTTAGTAGGTGGAAGTAAATTCAGTTCCGATAATCAGTTTATTCGTGCAACTCAAGCAAAACTTCAACCAGGAAGTTCTTGTAAGCCATTGTATTATTCTGCTGCAATCGATTCACGAAAATTTACTCCTGCAACTATGATTGTTGATGCTCCAATTGTTTTCTATACTGAAGACGGAGCTCCATATTATCCAGAAAACTTTAGAGGTGAGTGGAAAGGTTCTGTTCAGCTTTGGTATGCTTTGGCAACATCTATGAACGTTCCTTCTCTCACAATTCTTAAGGGAATCGGATTTGATGCTGCAATCAATAGAATTGTTGCTTTGTTAGGACTTGATGAAAAAGAAGCAAGTACTCGTGGTTTTGCTCGAGGATATCCTCTTGGACTTGGTGTTTTCTCTGCTCGTCCTATCGAAATGGCAAGAGCTTTTACAATTTTTGCTAATGGTGGAAAAGAGACAACTCCAATTGCAATTCGTTCGGTTGAAGATAGAAACGGAAAAACTTTCTTAAATCCAGAACGTGATATTCGTCTTGAACAAAAACGAAAAGGTTCTGCAATTCAAGTTATTTCTCCACAAACAGCATTTATCATGACTGATTTGTTGCAAAATGTTCTTACAACTCCAGGTGGTTCTTTAGCAGGAACTGCTGGTGGAATTAAGAAATTTACATATACAGACGAAAATGGCAAAAAACGAGTTATGCCAGCAGCGGGTAAAACTGGAACAACTCAGAACTGGTCTGATGCATGGACTGTTGGTTTTACTCCTTATGTTACAACTGCGGTTTGGTTTGGATTTGACCAAAAAGGTAAATCTTTAGGACTTGATCAAACTGGTGCAACTTTGGCTGGTGTTGCTTGGAGTAATTACATGAGAATTATTCACGAGAATTTGCCAATTAAACAATTTAATAAGCCTCAAACTGGCCTTGTGGAAGCAACTGTTTGTTCTGTTACGGGGCAGCTTTTAACAGATGCTTGTGGAAATCATCAAACAACTCAGTTTTTCTTAGAGGGAACTCAACCAAAAGTTATGTGTGAACTTCACTCAACAAGAAATGAAGTTAAGGTTGTTGGTGTTGAACGTCTTGCAAATGAGCATATACTTTCTGGTGAAAAATCTGCAAAAATTAATGATAAAAAACAACTTATTTTGGATTTATCATTCTTAGGAAAACTTGAGCCAGAATCTGCTAAGTCTAAGAAAACTTCTTCAACTAAGAGTACAAGTTCTTCAGCTAAAAAAACTTCTTCAAATATTTCTAATAAAGATTTAAATACTTGGTTTGAAGATGATAATTCTTCGGATGCTGTCAACGAAACTGATGGCGAGGAATTTAACTTTCTTTTGGAATAATTGTGAAATGTTCGGCACAAATAGTGCCTCTCATTTTAAATCAAGTTTGCGTTGCAAACTTGTAGATTTATTGCAATTTCTTATTACATTACGAAATTGCGTCTAAGAACATTGTTCTAAAATTGATATTTTATCTCAATGTTCTTATTGAAGGAATTATAGGAACTTTATACATGAAAGTTTTAATAAAAGATATAAAAATTAAAAAGCGTGTTCGTAAAGACCTTGGCGATTTAGAGTTATTAAAAGACAGCATAAAGCGTTATGGTCTTATGAATCCTATTACTATAAATTCTCAATATGAACTTGTTGCAGGTCATAGACGCCTAGAGGCCATGAAGGCTTTAGGAGAAGACTCAATCGATGCAATTATGGTTGATACAAAAAACAAATTATTGCAACTAGAATTAGAATTAGAAGAAAATGTTCAAAGAAAGCCTTTTACTGATGATGAGCTTTTAGAAGGTTTTAAAGCTTTAGAGAAATTGCGGAATCCAAGTTTTTTTGCAAAATTATTCGATAAAATAAAATCTTTGTTTGAAAAAGCTTTTGACAAAAAAGAAGCTCGTAAAATCGAAAAGGTTAAGAAAAACGGTTTAATGAGTATTCTATTGCCAGTTGGGCTTTTGTTAATCATTCTTGGTGCAATTCTTTATAAAAAAGAATTTATTACAGCAGTGCTTCATACTTTTATGGATCTTACAGGTTTTGTTGCAATGGTTGTAGGGCTATTTTATTTTATTCGTTTTTATATTGGAATTAAGAAAAACTAAAAAATCTCAAAAAAAATTTAATTATTTTGTCATTTTTTGCATTTTTTAAGATATAATATTTTTATAAAAGTTATTTTGCGAGGTTAAAATGAAAAAGATTTTTTTTGTTATTTGTGTTTTTGCATTCAATTTAAATTTGTTTGCTCAAGAAGTTTGTCCAAAAAATTTTGAAGGAACTTTTATTCCTGTTGATTTTTATAAAAAAGTAATAGAAACTGCTTCTTATTCTCAAAGTATCAAAGAAACAAAGTCGATAAAATTTTTTGATGTTTTGTGCTTAAAAAATAATGAATTTGTGTCAGATCGAAAATTTCACGATAGATTTAAGTTAAAAACTGAGCAAATAAATTTTGATTTTATCACAAAAGATGAAGTTCAATATCTTCTTGATAAAAATACAAATTTTGAATACATAAAAATTTCTGACTCAACTGATTATTCTTCTGCATATAAACACTTTTTATTTGAAAATGTTTTGCTAAAAAATTTACCAACTGATTTTGGCAATGTAAAAGCAGAAAAAGATTCTTTGTTCATTTTTAATAAAGAATGGAAAATCGATATTGACCAATACCATTATTATAATGACTTAGCCCTAATTATCTATAATTATGAAAATAGAAATACTTATAAACTCGGTTTACAAAAAAAGATGATAAAATTATTCTTATTGCATTAAAAGATAGTGAAGGTTTATCTACATTTCCAGAAAGAGAAATTTTACCTTTGAAATTTAAATCTGAAAAAGAATTTTCTTCCTATGTAAATGAAAATTATAAATTAGGTGATGAATTTTACGATAAAAAAGATTATCGAAATGCAATCACACATTATGAAAATGTAATCAATGCTTATGTTTGTTTTCATTCTGGGGTAATCAATACAGATAAATCCAAAAACAAAGAATTTCAAACATATTATTATTCAATTTACAATGTTGCATGTTGCTATTCTTTACTTAAAAATTATGATGAAGATTATGCTACACGGACTTATTTATATTTTGCTTTGAACTCAGGTTATCCTCATATTGAATATTTACTGAATGATAAAGATTTAGAATTTACTTTTAATCATTTTCTAACTTTAAAAGAATATATTACAAAAGATTTTTTGTACAAGAAAAATTAGTTTTTCAAAAAATAAAAATTTTGTAGACTTATAAGTTCAATTTGAGTTATAATTCTACTATGGAATTTGGATTTTTTAGAGTTGCTTGTTGTAGTCCTGAAGTAAATGTTGCAGGATGTAAATTTAACGAAAAACAAATTATTGAAGCAGTAAAGAAAGCTGATTCTCTTGGTGTAAACTTGCTTGTGATGAATGAACTTTGTGTTACAAGTTACACTTGCCAAGATTTATTTTTGCAAAATTCACTTTTGGAAAATGCTTTATCCTCACTTTTATCTATTGCAGAAGCTACAAAAAAAACTTCTGTGCTTTTTGCAGTCGGCTGTCCTATTCAATATGAAAATTCACTTTATAATTGTGCAGTTTGGATAAATTCTGGAAAGATTTTAGCGATAATTCCAAAAACAAATATTCCTTGTTTTGCAGAAATGAATGAAAGTCGATATTTTGTTTCTGGAAAAAATTTACCAAACAATTCATTTATTCAAATTGAAAATTATTCAGAAAAAATTCCTTTTGGAACTGATATTTTAATTTCACACCTTGATACAAAAATCGGAACAGAAATTTCTGATGATTTATTTGCTGTACAAAATCCATCTTCTGAACTTGCCGTAAATGGTGCTTTGATTATTGCAAATTTAAGTGCAAGTAATGAAATTGTAGGAAGAGCAAATTCTAGAAAAATACAAGTTCAATGTCAAAGTGCAAAATTGTGTTGTGCTTACCTTTACGCAAATGCAAATAAAGGTGAATCTACAACAAATTTAATTTTTTCTGGTCATAATTTAATTGCAGAAAACGGAAAACTTTTATCAGAAAGTGAACTTTTTTCTGATGAATTAATTATTGCTGATATTGATATTGAACTATTGAAAAATCAGCGAAAAAAAATGAATTCATCTTTTCAAATTGATAAAAAAGATTTTAGAATTATCGAAACTGAAAAAACTGCAAAAAAGAAAAAATCTATATTTTCTGTTGCAAAACTTTATAGAGAAATTTCACCTTATCCATTTATTCCTTCTGATAAAACTGATTTGGATATTCGTTGCAAAGAAATTGTTGCTATGCTTTCTCATGCTTTAGCAAAACGATTAAAACATACTCGAACAACAAGTGCTGTTTTAGGTTTGTCTGGGGGATTGGATTCAACTTTAGCACTTTTGCTTACCTACGAAGCTTTCAAACTTTGTAATCTTGATTACGAAGATATTATTGCAATTACAATGCCTTGTTTTGGTACAACCGATAGAACTTACAAAAATGCTTGTAATATGGCTAAATCTATGGGCGTTACTTTAAAAGAAATTTCTATAGAAAAGGCAGTTCGTCAACATTTTGAAGATATTGGTCAAGATGAAAACAATCACGATGTTACTTACGAAAATTCTCAAGCACGAGAACGAACTCAAATTTTGATGGATGTGGCAAATCAATGTAGTGGGTTAGTTATCGGTACAGGTGATATGTCTGAACTTGCTTTAGGTTGGGCAACTTATAACGGAGATCATATGTCAATGTACGGCGTAAATTCTTCAGTTCCCAAAACACTTGTGCGTCATTTAGTTTCTTGGTTTTCAGAGCAGGTAAAAGGTCCTTTGTCTGATGTTTTGAAAGATATTCTTGAAACGCCTGTAAGTCCAGAATTATTGCCACCAAAAGACGGTGTTATCAGTCAATGTACAGAAGAATTGGTTGGTCCTTACGATTTACATGATTTTTTCTTGTATTATTTTGTTCGTTGGGGATTTACCAAAGAAAAGATAAAATTTTTAGCACATCAAGCCTTTGATATTCAACAACGAGAAAAAGGAAAACCAACTTTATTCACAAAAGATAAAATCGATAAGTGGATAGAAGTTTTTTACAGAAGATTTTATTCTCAACAATTTAAGCGCTCATGTTTGCCAGACGGAGTAAAAATCGGAAGTGTAGGTCTTTCTCCTCGTGGTGATTGGATTATGCCTAGCGATGCTGTTTTAGAATAAAATTTACTTTTGTATTAAAAATTTTGTTATTTTGAAAAAAAAGCCTTATCACTTGAATTTATTTTCAACTGATAAGGCTTTATCATTTTATATGGTTTTACTAAAAATTACATTTGTTCCAAGAATGGTACGAGAATAAGATTTAATCCATTTTGTAAAACTGTTTTTACAGATTCTGCCAAAGCCAATCTTGCACCAGAAAGTTTTTCATTTTCAGCATTGATGATAGGGCAGTCATGATAAAATCTACTGAATGATTTTGAAACATCATACAAGTAAATTGCCAATCCAGATGGATCAAGATTTTTTGCAGCCTTTTCAATAACATTAGGAAATTCACCAAGTAATTTAATCAATTCCCATTCTGCTTCGCTTGTAAGTAAAGATGTTGCTTCTTGTGAACAATCTTTTTTGATACCAGATGCTTCAGCTTTTCGCAAAATAGAACAAATTCTAGCACCCATATACTGAAGATAAGGCCCTGTGTTTCCGTTAAATGACAAAGATTCTTTTGGATTAAAAATCATATCTTTTACAGGATTATTTTGTAACAAGAAGTAGTGTAAAGCACCAAGAGCAACTTTTTCAGCAACTTCTTTTGCATCTCCTACAGCTTCTTCTCTACCTTTAGAACAAATTTCTTCTAAAGCGCCATCACGCAAATTGTCGATTAAGTCGTCTGCATCAACAACTGTACCTTCGCGGCTCTTCATTCTTCCTTCTGGAAGATTTACCATTCCGTACGAAAGGTGATAAAGTTGGTCAGCCCATTCGTATCCAAGTTTTTTCAAGATGTAGAATAAAACCTTAAAGTGATAAATTTGTTCGCTTCCAACAACATAAATCAATTTATTAAAATCCCAATCTCCGTGGCGATAAATTGCAGTTCCGATATCTTGTGTCATATACAAAGCAGTTCCGTCTTTTCTTAACAAAACTTTTTTATCAAGTTTGATTTCTTCCAAATCAACCCAAACTGAACCATCTTCTTCTTTGTAAAAAAGACCTTTTTCTAAACCATCAAGGATTTCTTCTTTTCCTTTGAGATAAGTTTCGCTTTCGTAATATAATTTGTCAAAAGAAACACCTGTTCTATCGTAAGTTTTTTGAACTCCAGAAACAGCCCATTCGTTCATTTGTTGCCAAAGTTTGCGGATTTCAGGATTTCCTTTTTCCCATTCTACAAGCATATTTTGAGCATCTTGTTCTGCGTTAGGATTTTCTTTTGCATAATTATTAAATTCAACATAGCAATCTCCAACAAATCTATCGCTTTTTACGCCTAAAGATTCTGGAGTATCACCTTTTTCTTGGTGGAATTTTTGATAAGCCAACATTGATTTACAAATATGAACACCGCGGTTATTGATAATATTTACTTTGAAAACTTCAGCCCCTTGGAAGTCTAAAATTCTTGAAACACTTTCTCCAAGAGCATCGTTTCTTAAATGTCCTAAGTGCAAAGGTTTGTTTGTGTTTGGACTAGAAAATTCAATCATTACTCTTTGTCCAGCCATTGGTTTTTCGCCATTTGTATTTACTTTTCCGTAATCTGAACCTTGAGCAAAAATTCTTGATAAAATTGCACCTGCTTCTGAAGCTTTGTCAAGTTTTACATTAAGATAAGGACCAGTTGCTTTAAATTCACCAATTGATTTTGCATTTTCGCTAAAGTCTTCATTGATGATTTTTACAAGTTCTGTTGCAATAACAGGTGGCCCCATTCTAAATTTTTTTGCAAACGGAAAAAGAGGGATTCCAATATCACCCATGGAAGAGTCAGGGGGAGTTTCTGTTAAAATATCATTTTCTTGAATTTTTTCTACTTCAAGATTTTTTACTTCGATTAATTTATTCAAGGCATCTCTAACTAATTCGCGACATTGAGATTTTACATCTGACATAAAAATTTCTCCAAAATTGATTTATACAAATATATTTATATCATATTATAGGAAAGATTTTCAAGTTACAGTTATAACTTACATAGAAATTGAAGCTGCCATTACTTGAAATTCACCATTTTCTAAAACTTTTTGTCTTCTAAAGGAACCGTATTTGAAATTTTCTGAAAGTGAATTATTTTCATCTTTTAATTTTGTGCAACAAGTACATTCCGAATAAGAAACGATATTTTTTCTAGGTATTCCATTTTTCTCTAAAACAAATAGATTTGCTTTTTCCAAAGAAAGATAAATTTTTTCATCAATTTTTGTGATACAATCTGGGGTAAAATTTTTTGAAAAATATTCTTCTCTTTCTTTATCAACCTGATAACAACAATTTTTTATGTGAGGACCTAAAATAAAATGCAAATTTTCAGGTTTGCTTTCTGGATTTTTTTTCAAAATGATATTTATTGCTTCTTCTGAAATTCCTGTACCTTTCCACCCAGAATGTAAAACTCCAAATGTAAGACTTTTATCATCAAAAATGAAAATGCTCATACAGTCTGCTACTGTAACAACTGGAATAAAATCTGTATTTTTTGTGATAATTCCGTCTGCTAAAATCTGATTTTTTTGAATTTGCTCAATATCAAATTGATTTTCAACTTCCATAATTTTTTTTGAATGACAAAGTTCAATATCAATTATTTTTTTATCTGGATAAAGTTTAGAAAAATAATTTTTTCGAACTTGATTATCTTCATCCCACTTAAATCGCATTGTACCTAAGTTAAAATCAGAAATCACACATTGAGGAACATGAGAAGGTTTTTTGTATGCGTCATTATCAAATTTAAGTTCTATTTCCATAAGACAAATCGATTGTTTCAAGTTCTTTTATCAAATCTAAAGCATCACCAAAACTTGCAAGAGTTTCTTTCATTTTTTGTCTAAACAGGATATTTGTTTTTCCTTGAATTGTGGCGATGTTTACCAAAGTGTCGTATCGAGAATTTTTTTCTGTAGAAAGAATACCTGTAAAAATCAATTGCATTATTTTACATGATTCTGCAAATTGTGTTGTTAAATTTACAACTTCTTTTTCTATCGTAATTAAAAGATTGTTGATTTTTGTTTGTCCCTGAATTGTTCGTAAGGATTCATTAATTACTGTATTAAATGAAATTCCATAAGCACCTTGTGGTGAAAGTTGTTCATTTATGTTTGTGATTGTTTGGGCAATATGATTCAACTTATTGTAGGTGTCTGTATATTCAACTCTATTTTCTCTCATGGCAAAATCTCCTTCTACCATGATGATTTTTAAAACCTTATTAAGTTCAGGGTATATAGTTTTGAAAAATGCGTATAAAAAGCCAAGTGTATATTCCTTTGCAAATGGAATTCCACCCCAAATTTCGTTCCATGGTCTATTTGGAATAAAAGGGTAACTATCAACATCAAATAATTCTTTTATTTTTTTGTTAGTTGCATGTTTTCTTTTATCTCTAAGCCATTCATCCCATCTTTTGTCAAAGATTTTTCGCCAATGATTTTTGTATCGAATAAACCAATCTTCAACACCATCAAGACTTTCAATTTCATAATTTGATGAATTTAGGGCTATTGCTGTTATATTTTCTATAGGAATTTTTGTAATAAACATTTTTATCAAAGCTATTTGTTCTATACTGCGTTTTAAATAATCTGAACTACCTTGGTCTACAGAGATTCCTTCTGTACTACCATTGCTCATAACTTGCTGTGATTGTTCAGAAAATAAATAAAGAGCTTCTAAAACTTCTGTTTGAATTTTTTTTCCATTACATAAAACCTTTGCGAAAGTTGATAAATCAGAAGCTACGCTATCTAAATGACAGTTATTAGTTCCAGGAATAAATGTCATAAATTTTGAGATAAGTCTTTCAAATGGTAAATGGGTAAAATGTTTTAACCATTCAATAGAACGAATAGAACTATATAATTTTGTTCTTATTTCAGGAGAAATATTGTGCAAAATTTCTTCCATCTTTCTGATAAGAGAAGCTCGTAATTCACTGGTAACTTCTCTGTCTAAACCATACTTGTAGGGACTAACTTCTTTTTCCATGGTTTCTGATAATTCAGGTGCAAATAAAGAACCTAAGAAAACAAAAAAAGAACCTTGGTCTTCTTCATAAACTGTAATACCGGTTTTGAAAAAATCAGCTACTTTTTTCAGTTCCAACAAGTGATTGTAAAACTCTGTACACAAATAACCATTTTTATAATCAATTACACCAGGGTAATTTTTTTCAACATCTTTTGCTAAACTTGATATAAGGTATTCATTGTATAAGTAATCAATTCCATTGGAAGTAAATAATGATTTTAATCTAAGCCATAATTTAATAAAAAATGGTTCTTTTTGATATTTTAAAGTTATATCAAAAGCTCCATCTTTGTTTTTTAATCTAATTTCTATATTTTGTTTTTCTGGGTCTGAATTTGATTCTAATTTTCTTAAAAGATTTACTCTTTCGTCATTAGAAATTCCCATTACAAGTCTATCAAAAGATGTATAATTTTCCATAATAAATATTTTACATAAGCAATAGGTAAGTAGTCAAGACAAAATTTGCTACAAAATTTTGCAAAGGAAATATGAACCAGAACTTGCTATATGGATTTTATATAATCAGTTTATATAAAAATGCTCTCGACCAAAATTGCCCCAGTCCCTGCTAGTTCCTCCTTGAACTGCACCCCTAAAGTTGGACAAATAAATTACAATTTTAGGAGGTGCATTTTTTATGCCCAAATATTCTAAGGAGTTCAAGTTAAAAATAGTACTTGAACATCAAAACGAAAAAATAGGTTGGCGACGACTTGAAAAAAAATATGGTATTACAGGGTCATCAATAAGAGAATGGATAGCTCAATATGAATTAAACGGAAAGTTCACTGAACCAACCCGTCATTTTACTGGAGAATTTAAGCTAAAAGTGCTAAACTATCAGCAAGAGCATAATCTTTCGAATCAAGTAACAGCATTAATTTTTGGGATTACAACTGCAAGAACTATTTGTAGATGGAAAAAGAAATATATTACTGGTGGAACACATGCTCTGTTTCAAAAACAAGGAAGACGTTCAAAAATGCCAAAGAAAAGTTTAATACCAAATAAACCAAGAGAAGAATGGACAAAGGATGAAGAACTTGCATATCTTCGAATGGAGAATGAATACTTAAAAAAATATCTGGCCTTAGTTCAGGAAGACGACAGAAAGAAACAGCAGCAGAAAAAAAACAAAGAAAAATCGAAGCTGTCAGGGAACTAAGGTCAAAATTCAATGTTTCAGATTTAACAAAACTTTCAGGTATACCAAGAAGTTCTTTTTACTACATAGAAACACATCCTAAACAGGATAAACACAAAGAAGAACGTGAACTCGTAAAACAGATTTACCATGCAAACAAAGGTCGTTATGGGTATAGAAGAATTACTTTAGAATTCAGATACAGAGGTTTAACTACTAATCACAAAGTAATTCAAAAACTTATGCATGAGGAACATATTGTATGTAAAGTTCGTCAGCACAAATATAATTCCTATAAAGGTCAGGTTGGCAAAGTTGCTCCGAACCTTCTTAATAGGGATTTCAGTACAACAAAACCAAATGAGAAATGGGTTACTGATGTTACACAATTTAACATATTTGGTACAAAGCTTTATTTGTCTCCAATTCTTGATTTACATGATCAGTCATTGATAAGCTGGAATCTTTCAGACAGTCCAAATTATGCTCAGACAGTTGATATGCTTGAAAAAGCATTTTCTAAGATTCCTGATGGAACAAATCTGATTCTTCATTCTGATCAAGGCTGGCAGTACCAAATGTATGACTATCGTAAACGATTGAAAGATAAAGGAATCAGACAAAGCATGTCCCGAAAAGGGAATTGCCTTGATAATGCTGTTATGGAAAATTTCTTTAGTTTGCTAAAATCAGAACTTTTATATTTACAAAAGTTTAAGTCTGTCGAACATTTCAAAAAAGAATTGACTGAATATTTGTCTTGGTACAACGAAAAAAGAATTAAGGCTAAATTAAAAGGACTGACCCCTTTACAATTTAGGAATCAGTCCTTAAAATTAGCCTAGTTAAAGTGTCCAATAATTTGGGTGCAGTTCA
>JAXJWW010000055.1:0-4035 GCA_036307825.1 Treponemataceae bacterium
ACCCAATCCATTTTTTAATCCAGAAATTACTTTACAATATCGTTTTGATTTAGAAAGAGCAACTGAACTTTTATCAAAATGTGGAATGACAAAAAAATCAGATGGTTGGCTTTACGACCAAAATAATAACCTTGTGGAATTTGATTTAACAATTTCTGGAGATGATAGTTTAACACAAGATATTGCTTCTATCATTGCTGATGAATGTAGCAAAGTTGGTGTTAAAGTAAAAATAAAAACTTTGGATTTTCAAAAAGTTGTTGAACAACTTACTGCAACTTACGATTGGCAATCTGTAATCATCGGACTTGGTGTTGCAATTTGGCCAACACAAGGTTCTAATGTTTGGCCTTCAGATGGAAATTTACATTTGTGGTATCCATTACAAAGTTCACCTGCAACAGAATGGGAAGCTAAAATTGATGAACTTTATGATGAAGGAAGTTGTACTTTAGATAAAAAGAAAGCACAAAAAATTTGGGACGAATATCAATCTTTGATTTTGGAACAATGTCCTGTAATTTATTTAATTCGTTCACAATCATTTTATGCAATAAGAAATCGTTGGGATTTAACAAATATGTATTTTGATAACATGGGTGGAGCAAACACAAATAATTTATTTCTAAAGGAAGAATTATAATGAAAGAGAATTTATTAGAAATAAAAAATGCGATTATCAATTTTTTTAATTTGATTTTTACACCTTGGTTTTTATTTAGAAAAAAATTTCCACTTTTATCTTTTGCAGTTTCACGATTATTTACAATGATTGTGATTTTGTTTTTTCTTGGTTTTGCAGTGTTTGGGTTAATGGAATTAGCTCCCGGAGATATTGTGGATCAACTTATGGTGCAACAGCTTTTTTCTGGGGACACAGGAAAATTTCAAAACACAAATGAAAATTTTTCTAATGACCAATATGAACTTATGCGTTCTGAGTTGGGCTTGGATAAACCATTTTATGTTCAATATTTTAGATGGCTAAAACAAGTTATTGTTCATCATGATTTGGGAGTGAGTTTAATTTCTAAAGCCCCTGTTTCATTTTTAATTGGTTCAAGAATGGCAAATTCAGTTTTGTTAAATTTAATTTCACTTGTGTTGATAACAATTTTTTCTTTTGCTTTGGGAGTTTGGTTTTCAAGTAAAGCGGGAACTGTAATTGATTATGCTGGAACTTTTTTTGCTTTGTTTTTTCATGCTTTGCCAGGAATCTTACTTTTAATTCTTTTACAATTATTTGCATCCGTTACTGGACTATTTCCTGTAACTGCTTATCCAGATTTTCCATTTAGTTCTGCTCCAACAAAATTTGTGTTTAGTTATGCTCATCATATTTTCTTACCCTTGCTTGCTTCTTTCTTAGGTGGAATTGGTAGTACCTTGAGAATGATTAGAGCAACAATGCTTGATCAAATGGGACAACCTTATATTACAAGTTTGCGTTCAAGAGGAATTAGTGAATGGCGTGTTTATTTTAATCACGCATTTAGAAATACATTGAATCCGTACATTACAGGAAGTGCAAATCTTTTAGCAAGTTTGTTTTCTGGTTCACTTGTTTTAGAAATTATTTTTTCTTATCCAGGAATTGGAAGATTGATGTATGAAGCAGTTATGCAAGAAGATATAAATTTAGTTTTGGCAAACTTGATGTTTATTTCATTTTTAGTTTTATTGGGAATGGTGATTTCAGATATTTTATTAGCCATTGTAGATCCACGAATTCGTTACGAAAAAAATTAAGCAGGAGAAATTAAAGATGAAAAAATTTTTATTATTTTTGAAACGAAGACCTGTTGCAATAATTTCAGTTATCATTCTTGTTTTATTATATTTGATGATGATATTTGCAGAATTTAATGCACCTTATTCTCAAACAAAATCTTTTTCAGATAAAACTTATCATCCTGCAAATTTAAAATTAGTAAATGGAAAATTAGTTGCACAAGAAGCGCGAGTGATAAATCAAGTAACTTGGAAATATGCTTTTGTAAAAAATTTATATCATCCTGTTGGTTTTTTTGTTAAAGGTGAAAGTTATAAACTTTTTGGAATTATTCCTTGTGATAGACATTTAATTGGTACAAAAGATAATTCATATCCATTATTTATTTTTGGTGCAGATAATTTAGGAAGAGATTTATTTTCTCGAATTGTTTATGGAAGTAGAATTTCTTTAACAATCGGTTTTGTTGCAACTGCAATTTCTCTTTTACTTGCAATTGTGTTTGGTGGTTTTGCTGGATACTTTGGTGGAAAAACTGATTGGATAATAATGCGTATCAGTGAATTTTTTATGTTGATTCCGGGTTTGTATTTAATTTTGTTTTTGCGTTCTTTACTTTCTGGAAATATGGATAGCGGACAATCTTATATCGTAATTACTTTGATTTTATCTTTAGTTGGTTGGCCTGGTACTGCAAGAACTATTCGAGGAATTGTTCATTCTGTAAAAAGAGAAGAATTTGTTTTAAATGCACAATTAGAAGCAACCCCTTCACTTGTCATAATTTTTTGTCATATTATTCCACAGATTGCAAGTTTGTTAATTGTAAGTACAGCATTGAGTGTTCCTGGTTTTATTATGAGTGAAACAACTTTGTCATATTTAGGATTGGGAATTGCTGACCCTGCAGTAAGTTGGGGTTCTTTAATAAAACGTGACATTTCAACTTTGTCAAATTTAAAAAATTATCCATGGCTTTTATGTCCAGTTTATTTTTTGTTGACAGTTACTTTGGCATTTAATTTTTTTGCAGATGCCTTAAGAGATTTCTTTGATCCTTATCATGCGGTATTTCCAAAATTGTTTACCAAGAAAAAGTTGACAAAAAAATATGACATAAAACATGACACAAAAGCGGACTGTAATTGTGACATAAATGTTGACAAAAATATGACAGAAGAAAATATGCCATCTGATAAGGATGTCTTATTAAATGTAAAAGATTTAAATGTGACATTTACAGTTTTACGAGGAAATAATTTTGTAAAAATAAATGCAGTAAGAGGTGTCACATTTAAACTTGAAAAAGGAAAAGTTCTCGGTATCGTTGGTGAATCTGGTTCTGGGAAAAGTGTTTCAACTTCGGCGATTCCAGCCTTGCTTCCTTCAAATGCAAAAGTGTCAGGAGAAATTTATTATGACAATGTAAATTTAACTGATTTGTCATATAAAGAAATTCGTGAGTATCGTGGTAGAAAAATCGGAATGATTTTTCAAGAGCCAAGTCGTTCTTTTGATCCCTTGCAAAATATGGCAAGTGTTTTTTATGAAACGATAAAAAATTCAAATCCAAAAATTTCAAAAGCTGAAGCATTAAAAATCGCAGAAGAACTTTTGGAAGAAACGGGAATTACAAATGCAAAAGAAAGACTTTCAAATTTTCCACATCAATTTTCTGGTGGTCAATTACAAAGAATCAGTATCGCACTTTCTCTTGCACAAGATTGTGAACTTTTAATTGCTGATGAACCAACAACTGCTCTTGATGTAACAATTCAAAATCAAATTGTTCAACTACTAAAAAAATTACAGCAAGAAAAAAATCTTTCAATAATTTTTATTAGCCACAATATTGATTTAGTTGCAGAAATTTCTGATAACATAATTGTAATGTACGGTGGTTTGATTATGGAAGAAGGAAAAACAAAATCAGTTTTGGAAAATCCACAACATCCGTATACACAGGGTTTGTTAAAAGCATCCCCAAAATTTGGAAGTCATTATACAGATGAAAAACTTTTTTCTATTCCGGGAAAAGTTATTGAACCTACAATTCAAATTGAAGGTTGTCCTTTTGCTCCACGATGTAATTCTGAAAATAAATCTGTAGAATGTGAATCAAAAAATTTTGTAAAGAAGGTTTGTTATGGAAAATAAAATTTTATTGAGCGTAAAAAATCTAGAAAAAAAATTTAATCTTGCAAGTGGATTTTTTTCTAAGTACGGAAAATTTGTTTATGCTGTAAATAATATTTCTTTTGATATTCATAAAAACGAAACCTACGGACTTGTAGGAGAAAGTG
>JAXJWW010000056.1:0-13906 GCA_036307825.1 Treponemataceae bacterium
AATTTAATTTTTGGAACTTCATTATAAATGAATCCATATTTTAAAATTTCAGTTAATATACTAACTTCATTTTCATTTAAAGAGATAAAATTAAATAAAAAATTTTTATTTGATGTTTTTATTTCTATTCTAAATACATTTTCTGTTTTAATTTCTTTTGGTGAAAAATCAATTACTTCTGGTAAAATTTTATTATAAGTAAATTCATAATTTTCATCAGATTCTTTTTGAATATAATTTATTATTTTTTTAGCTGAATTATTTTTTTTATATTTTAAATTTAGATTCCAATACAATCCTTTTTCTGTAAAAACAAAACCCTTTTGTAAAAAATTATTTGTCCAAACAGAAAATAAAATTTTTTCAGATTCTGAAATATTAAATTTTCGTTTAATAAAAATAATTTCATTCTCTAAAAATTCTTTTTGAAGTTTTAATTTATTTACACTAACAACTGATTTATTCATAATTTTATCCTAATAAATTTCCTCATACTACTTAACAACATAGTTTGCAAAAATTTGATAACTACTATTTTCTTTATTTGAAACAGCAATAGAAATTTGTTTTATATTTTTTGGGATTGTAACTTCCCCAGAAAAAATTCCATTTCCTTCATCTGTTAATTTATTATATTTATTTCCACAAATTACTGTTACAATTTTTTTTCCTTCAACTTTTATTTTGAAGTTGTAAGTTTGTCCTGCAACTAATGGCATAGTTTTTGGTTCAATAATTTTTGCACTTCCACCAGTTATTGAAAATAAAGTAGGATACCGAACAGAACTTATTCCAGTTGATTCAATTAAAAATGAACCACAACTATTTCCTTGTTGTTCTCCGTTTTCCCAATAAAAAATTGAAACAGCATATTTTGCAACTTGAGGCAAACTAAATGTGGCACAAGCATCTTCAACCAAAACTCTATTTTTTATAATTTGATTTGATGTTATATTTGCAATTTCAAAAGTAAAACTATAACCATCTTTCATTTCATAATTTAAAGTAAATGTTCCGTCAGATAAATTATTTTTTTTCAACTCTGGTGAAATATTTTTTGCTAATTCAAAAAACTTTGGTTGCAAATCTGGTAAATTAAAAAATTCATCAAAAGATAAAACATTTTTCAAAAGTTGATTACGACTATCTGTAGGAAAGTGAGTATAAATAAAATGTTCAGGTTTTAAGAAAAGCCAATCAGTATTATACCTCTGCACAGAAGTGCGCCCATTCATATATCCAGAATCCCAAGTACAATCTACAAGATACCAATTCCCTTCAAGTTGAACAATGTTCCAAGCATGATTTGAAGCAAAAATATTTTTTTCAGTTTCTAAAGAAGTTCCAACACCACGAGCATATCCAATAACTTTATAGCAAGGAATTTTTAATTCATCACAAAATCTTTTATAAACAGTTGAATAACCTTCACAAACAGCAAGTCCAGTTTTTAAAACTGAAGAATAATCTTGATTAGGAATTTTTCCAGCCCAAAAACTTGCCGCATCATATTTTATTAAAAGAGCTGTAATATCATGAGCAAATTTTGCTTTTGCAAAATCATCTTTTGCAAGTTCGTTTATTTTTGCACAAACTTCTTTTATATAATTTTCTGGATTTGATTTTCGTAAACTTTCTAAAGTTGAGTTTTTTCTAATAGCCTTCATATTTTCATCAGCTTTGTCTGTACGATAAGAATATGCTTTCTCATAAGATGAAGGTGTTGAAAAATTAGTTAGTTTTGTAGAAGATTTTTCTTGTGGTTTTGGTAAAATTGGTAATCGAGTTCCTTCGATTGAAGAATAATCTTTTTGAGAATTTTCATTACTTTTAGAAAGAGCTTCTCCAAAACTTTCCAATCCAAATGAAATATCATAAAAAATTTCTTTAAAAGTTTGACAACCAAAAAGCCCCAAACTAAAAACAATAAAAAAAAATAATACTAAAAAACCTGTTACTAATAGAATTTTTCATAAAAACCTTACCTATAAATTATCTAAAATACATATTTATTACACAACTTGATAATAAAAAACAAAAAAGTAACATTAACAAAAAACAATTTATTTTACGAAACATAATTCACCTCGTTAAAAGTATATTTACTACCAAATAAGAATATTATATTACTTATTTTTATTTTTGCAAGGTATATTCTATTACCTTTTAGGTATATTTATTACTTAAACAACTGTTTATTTTGTTATTATTTACATAATAATTATATTGTGAAACAAAATGAAAATGAATTAATCGACATTTCTAAGCTTTTTGGAGAAAATTTACGCAAACTTAGAAAAAACGCAAATTTAACTCAAGATGAGCTCTCAGAAAAATTAGATATAAGCCAAAAACATCTTTCCAAAATAGAAACAGGAAATCAATTTGCATCGGCTCAGTTGATTTCAAAGATAGCAAATGTTTTAGAAATAAATCCTTCCCAATTATTTGAAGTTTTAAATGAAAATAATTTTCCTAAGCAACTTGCAAATAATATTATCTCAAGAATTACTACAAATTTGATAAATGAAACAAATAAACAAAACAATATTCTTTATGAAAGACTTCATCAAGAAATTGAGCAACTAAAAGATTCTGATAAAAAGCAAAATGATATTTTTGGATTTCCGATTTTATAAAAAAAAAGTCGGCTAAGAAATTTCTATCAAGAAACCTTAAACCGACTTTGTAAAAAAAAGATGTTCGCTATCTTACACAAGAACTGTAACTTCTTTTTTGAAAAGAACACAGATTAAGTCGATAAGCCAGATAATTCCGCATCCACCAACTGTAAAAATCTGTAAAATTCCAATAATAATAGGAAGAATTTTTCCGCTTGTTAAACGGCGATAAATTCCGTAGATATCATACAATAATACCAAAAGAAATTTTAATCCCCATCCCATTTTACTTTTCTTTGCCATAACAACACCTCAAAATTTTTTTTGCTAGTTCACTAGCATAATTATATTTTCTATTATAAATCCTTATCTGTCAATTTTTTCTTTTTAAAAATATCTGTAATAAAGGAAAATTGAGTTTCTGATAAAATCAAAGCAAAGAAAATCAAGAAACAACCAAAAATCATTTTTCCAGTTAGATATTCTTTTAAGAAGATAATAGAAAATAAAACACCAAAAACTGCTTCAAAAGAAAGTAACAAAGAAGCGGTTGATGCTTTTAGATATTTTTGACAAACATTTTGAAGTAAGAATCCCAACAAAGTACTGAATAAACCTAAGTACAACATTGAAAGAATTACATCTGGTCGTTTAATTTCTGCAAGCGGAAATTTTCCGTCCATAAAGGGAGCAAGAATCCAAGAAAATAATGCTGAAAATCCAAGTTGCAAAATTGTCAATAAAACAGGATCTTCATTTTGAGTATACTTCCCAATAAAAACAATGTGAATTGCAAAGAAAAATCCACAAATAATTGTAAGCACATCCCCAATATTGATAATATTGTCAGAAGCTTCACCTTGCAAAGAAAGAAATCCGATTCCAACTAAAGCAATAACTGCAGCCACAAATGCATACAAAGATGGTCGAGTTTTATAAAATATCCAAGCCAAAAATGGAACCATCATAACATAAGTAGTTGTTAAAAAAGCATTTTTTCCAGCAGTTGTAAATTGAATCCCCACAGTTTGAAAAGCATAAGCACAAAACAAAAATACGCCCAAAATCATTCCATGAAAGAAAGTTGATTTATTCATTTTTTTCAAGCGTGGTAAAAAAATCAAAGCCAACACAACAGAAGCAATGGTAAAACGAAACGCCAACATATAAATTGGAGGAACATAATCTAGGGAATTTTTTACAACAACAAAAGCAAATCCCCAAATAATAGTGATAAAAATAAGCCCTAAAGCACAAATAAAAGAACGAGTTTTTTCAGTCATGAGGTTATATTATCGAAAAAACTTGAAAAATTCAATTCTTAGGAAAAAAGTAGACAGAAGATGTAAACTAGAGTATATTTTTATTATGCCAAGAGTGTTTGAAATAGATGGATTTAAATTTTTTTTCTTTTCTAATGAAGGGAATCCTTTGGAACCATGTCATATCCATGTTAGAAAAGCAAGTAATTTAGCAAAATTTTGGATAACAGACATAGCAACACTTCAAGAAAACTACGGCTTTTCATCAGCAGAGTTAAAGAAAATAATAAAAATCGCTAATGAAAATATTTCGCTTATAAAGGAGGCTTGGAATGAATTTTTCAATGGAAAATGCTAGAGCAAAAAAAATTTGGTTCGATGAAAACAATTTGTGGATTTTCTTAATTGATGGAAGACAACTTTCAATACCTAAAGCCTATTTTCCAAAACTAGAAAACGCATCTCAAACAGATTTAAATAATTATGAATTAAGTGGAAATGGATTGGGAATTCATTGGGATTCTCTTGATGAAGACTTATATGTTCCTAATCTTTTAATTCATTCAAATATACAAACCGATAAAAAATTCGCTTAACAATAATCGGACAGTTATAGAGTTTCTCTCTTACTTAAAAATGTAAAAGAGTAAAAATAAAACCGCCAACGTCCTCTAAACACTTGGCGGTTTTTAACCAATAGTGGAGATGACCAAATTGAAATCTGGCATTTCTCCGCAAGTCTAACAACTTGCTACCGAGTTTTGCAAGCAAAACTCGCTTGAATAAATATACATCTACTCTTATATTTTTGCAAGGCTTAATTTACACAAATAAACAAACACATCTATAAAAATTCTCACCTCAAAAAAACACAAAAAAAAGCCCGTTACCAGAAAATCTAGCAACGAGCCTTTTGTTAGAAAGTTTTATTTTTCAAAGTGAATTACACTTTAACTCTTTTTACCTTCCAGATGTCTTTAACATAATCTTCGATAGTTCTATCTGAAGAGAATTTGCCAGAACAAGCAATGTTAAGAATTGCCATTTTTGCCCAGCGTTTTCTATCTTGGAAAGCTTCTCCAGAAAGTCTACGAGCTTCGCAGTAAGCATCAAAGTCAGCAAGAACATAGTAAACGTCTGCTCTGTTTCCTTCGATTCCGTAAACCAAAGATTCGTAAAGTTCTCTGAAAAGCTGGTGAGTTGGATCGTATGTTCCATCAACAAGCTGATTAAGAACTTTTGCAAGTCCTGGATTTCTTTCGATATATTTTTGTGGGTTATATGTGTGTTCTTCTTCAATCTTGATGATTTCATCAGATGTAAGACCGAAGATGAATGCATTTTCTCTTCCAACTTCTTCTACAATTTCTACGTTTGCACCGTCCATTGTTCCTAAAGTTAAAGCACCGTTAATCATGAATTTCATGTTACCTGTTCCTGAAGCTTCAAGACCAGCTGTTGAAATTTGTTCAGAAATATCAGAAGCTGGGAAAAGTTTTTCTGCTACAGAAACACGATAGTTTTCAACGAATACAACTTTGAGTCTTCCTTCGATACGAGGATCGTTGTTTACTCTTTCAGCAACTGTGTTAATCAATTTGATAATTGATTTTGCACGGCGATATCCAGAAGCAGCTTTTGCCCCGAAAATGAATGTGCGTGGTGCTGGTTTGTAAGAAGAATCTTCCAACATTTTGTTGTATTCATACATAACGTTGAGAATGTTAAGAAGTTGTCTTTTGTATTCGTGAAGACGTTTGATTTGAACGTCAAAAATTGATGTTGGATCTAAGTCTACACCTTGTGTATTTTTTAGATATTTGCACAATGCTTCTTTGCTTCTTTGTTTGATAGCAAGGAATTCATCTTGGCTAGCTGCATCATCAGCAAATTTTGCCAATTCTTTGATTTTTGATAAATCTTTTTCCCAACCGTGTCCAATTCTATCTGTGATGAATTTAGAAAGTTCTGGGTTTGCAGAAACAAGCCAACGTCTTTGTGTAATACCGTTAGTTTTGTTGTTGAATTTTTTAGGATAAAGTTCAGCCCAATCCTTCAATTCTTGTGTTTTAAGAAGTTCTGTGTGAAGAGCAGCAACACCGTTTACGCTGAAACCTGCGTGAATTGCAAGCCAAGCCATGTGGATTCTTCCATCGTGGATAATAGACATACGATTTTGTCTGTCATAATCTCCAGGGAATTTTTCTTGTAATTCAATAAGGAATCTGCGGTTGATTTCTTCAACAATTTGATAAATTCTTGGGAGCAATCCTTGGAAAATATCAATTGACCATTTTTCAAGAGCTTCTGCAAGAATTGTGTGGTTTGTATAAGCAAATGTTTTTGTAACGATTGCCCATGCATCATCCCAACCCATTCCATTTTCATCCATAAGGATTCTCATAAGTTCAGGAATTGCAACTACTGGGTGAGTATCGTTCAACTGAATTGCATGTAAATCTGCGAATTTAGAGAAATCTGTTCCATATTTTACTTTGTATTTGTTAATCAAATCTTGCAAACTTGCTGAACAGAAGAAATATTGTTGTTTAAGACGAAGTACTTTTCCAAGAGGACCATTATCATTTGGATAAAGAACACGGCTGATGTTTTCTGCATCATTTTGTCTTTCAACTGCACGATGATATTGCATATCATTGAAAAGTTGTAAGTCAAATCCGTCTGGAGATGATGCTTGCCATAAGCGAAGTGTATTTACAGTTTTTGTATCGTATCCAACGATTGGCATATCGTATGGAGTTGCGTTTACGATTTCAGCATTTTCGATAAAGAAAGTATCTTCACCTTTTTCATTTTGGCGAACACCAACATTTCCACCAAATTTTACTTGTACTGTTAAGTCTGAGCGTTTGATTTCCCATGGATCACGATGTTTTAACCAGTTATCTGGGTATTCAACTTGATATCCATTTTCAATGTGTTGTTCAAACATACCATATTGATAACGAATTCCGTATCCGTGTCCTGGATAGTCTAATGTTGCAAGAGAATCAAGGAAACAAGCAGCAAGACGACCAAGTCCACCATTTCCAAGACCTGCATCTGGTTCTTCATCTTCAATACTTGTATAGTCGATATCTAAATCTTTTAATACTTCAACTACAGCATCTTTGATTTGAGCATTGATAAGGTTGTTGCTCATTGCGCGTCCCATAAGGAATTCTGCTGAAAGATAGTAAACTTGGCGTGTAGGCTTTTTGTCGTAAGCTGCACGAGTTTTCATCCAGTTGTCCATAATCAAGTCAAGAGCTGAAGCTGAAACTGCATCAAACAAGTCATGTTTTGTAGCTTGTGATAAATCTTTTCCGTACTGAAGTTTCAATCTTGATGTAAGGTTTGATTTAAATTCTTTTGCATTAAATGCCATAAAAACTCCTATAAGAATATTGGTAGAGAATATTTTTCCTAGTCATTGTTAAAATACCGTAAAAAACAGATGGTATTTACATCTAATGTAAAGTAAAATGGAAGTATGGTCAAGTGAGTAAAACATCTTAAAAAAAAGATTTACAAAATATATTCGTATAAATAAAGCAAGATGAAATTTTGTAAATGCAGAAATTGATACAAAAAACGCATAGGTATTGTGTATTTAGAAAATTCGTACAAAAATCCTTTCGACAGAAAATCCCCCGCGACCTGCGGCTCCTCCTTTCAGTCGTCAAGGCAGGTCGGTGTGCTTTTCTGTCTACGGATTTTTCACGGATTTGTTAATTCAGAGTTCGTGTGATTTTTAATGTACCTAACAAGCATACCAATAAAAGCTTATCAATACTATTATTTGTAATTATTCTTAGAAAAATATATCTTTTTTTACATAAATTGTGATATAATTTTGGTAATGATTTTAACATAATGTTGTATTATTTTGTTGATATAAAGGAATATTACATGGGATTTAGATTATCAAAAAGGATAAAAATTTGCAAAGGAGTTAATTTAAATATTTCAAAATCAGGTGTAGGTATATCCCTTGGAGGAAGAGGAGCTTCTATTTCAACTGGACCAAGAGGAACATATATAAATACAGGGATACCTGGAACTGGAATTTCTTACAGTAAAAAAATTTCATCTCAATCTTCAATGACAACATATAATGAAAAAACTATAGAAATGAATAATATACATGGCTCAACTTTTAGAATTAAGATAGATGATAATGGTAATGAAACCTTTCTCTTAATTGATTCATCAGGAAGACCTTTTTCAAATGAAACTTTAGAAAAAAAAATAAAAAAAACTTATCTATACAAAGAATCCCTTGAAAAAGCTCGAAAAATAAGACATGATTTTATAAAAAAACAAAATGATGTGATTATTTTTATATACAAATCTACACCCAAAACTATTACAGTTGATGATGTAATAAAAGAAAGAGATGACACAAGTAGCATTCAACAAAATTATTATTACGTGAAATCCTTTGAGGAACCTCAACCAAGAGAGGTGTCTTTTTATGATGAGGCTTTAAAATTTGCTCAATCTACTGTAAAAACTTATAAATTTTGGAAGAAAAAACAACTTATACGTGAAGCAACATATAAAAAATTAGATGAACTTTATAAAATTGCTATGAAAGAATGGACTTCTAGACAAGACACTCATTTTGAAAATGAAAAAAGAATAAAGTTGGAAAAAGATGCAGAATACAAAAAAGAGTATGAAAAATTGCTTGTTGAAAGAAAAAAAACTTATAACTTGATTTTAAATCCATCTGATGAATATTTACAAGATACAATAAAAGATGTACTTTCCCAGATTGAATTACCTGTAGATTTTGCGGTTGATTATGCCATATCAGGATTAAACATTGAAGTTGACATTGATTTACCTGAAATTGAAGATTTCCCTAAATTGACATCTTCTATATTGCAAAGTGGTAAATTATCCATAAAAAATAAAAAGACCGTAGATTTAAACAGAGATTATGCAACAAGTGTTGTAGGCTTGTCATTTTTCTTTGCAGGAGTCATTTTTAATATTTCGCCAATGATTGAAAATATTACATTGTCAGGTTATACACAACGTTTAAACAAGAAAACGGGAAATATTGAAGATCAATATGTCTATTCAATAACATATGATCGTAAAAATTTTTCAAGTCTTAATATTGAAAATATCGACCCTCTCGAAGCAATTAAAAATTTTGATAATAAAATTGATATTACATCAAAATTTGAACTAAAAACAATTGAAGTAAAACAGTCTGATAATAGGAAATCAACATCTGAATCCCAAGAAATTCAGACTGAATACTATAAAGTTTAATCTATAGTTTGCTAAAAATTAATTTTCAAACGCAACTATTTTTCGCTAATATGAAATTTATAAATAGCTAACACAGTAGAACAAACCAAAATCAACGAAATTTTTAGGAGTGATTATATGGCATGGGGCTTAGCCGAATTTGATGCTGAAAAAAGAGGCTACAAAGATGGCCTAGTTCAAGGTTCTCAACAAGCAAAAATAGAAACTGCTAAAAATTTGCTATCAATGTCACTATCAGTTGAAAATATCGCAAAAGCAACAGGCCTTTCTATCGACGAAGTAAAAAATCTTGCTAAATAATCCACCATTTTCTCTCACAACTCCACCCATTTCTCGCGGAACGAAATAAGTCTGCAAAAAGCACAATGAGTGCAAAAGAAATTAGCGTAGACGAAAAAGAATCAAACGAAGCATTGCAAGTGAAACGCAGCACTAGCGAGTTTGGGGATTTTTCGGCGAGAGCTAATTTCTTTTGGTGCTAATTTCTATTTTTGCAAAATTGTGGAGAGTCCTATTTACTCAATAAAACCGCCATAGAGCGTGCTGGAAGTATGTAAACACTACGATTTAGCATTTCTTCTTCACCTGCTGGTAAAAAATCCTCTGGTGAAGGTAAAGATGTATCCACTACTCTGTACCATTTTTTTCCGCCGATTGCGGCAGGGATTTTTACAGTTTTATCCTGGCAAGATGAGTTCAATATGATATAGAAGTCGTTATCATCAACATCAGCAAAAGTTTCAGCATGTCTTCCATCAAGACGGAATGCCACAAAGTGATTCAATTTTGACCAATCTGCAACTTTTCCATCTTCGCCATACCATAAAATATCAGGTAAAGTATTATATGCAAACTCTTGACCTTGGAAGAATTCTGGTCGTCTAAAAGCAGGATGTCTAAGTCTAAAGTCGATAGCGTGTTTTACAAATCTAAATACTTCAGAATGAGTTTCTTTTAGTTCCCAGTTTATCCAAGTCATTGGTGAGTCTTGGCAATATGCGTTGTTATTTCCATTTTGAGTTCTACGGAATTCATCACCAGCGAGCAACATCGGTGTTCCTTGTGATAAAAGCATAGTTCCCATAATATTCTTTATCTGTTTTGTACGGAGTTTTTCGATATTCTTGTTTGTAGTTGGACCTTCAAATCCATAGTTGAAACTTGAGTTATTATCACTTCCGTCGCGATTGTGTTCGCCGTTTTCTTCGTTGTGCTTTCCGTTGTAAGAAACCAAGTCGTTAAGAGTAAATCCATCGTGACTTGTAATAAAGTTTACAGAGTGGAAAGGTTTTCTTCCATCACGAAGATAAAGGTCAGAACTTCCTGTAAGACGAGTTGCAGCGGCACTTTCTAAGTAGCCATCACCTCGCCAGAATCGACGAATATCATCGCGGTATCTATCGTTCCATTCAGCCCATCTTCCGCCTGGGAACCAACCAACTTGATAAGCTCCACCTGCGTCCCAAGCTTCTGCGATAATTTTTGTATTTCTTAAAACTGGGTCTTCTGCGATTCTTTCCAAAACTGGAGGGTCTTCCATAAGTCGACCGTTTCTATCACGACCAAGAATTGAAGCAAGGTCAAATCTAAAGCCGTCAACATGCATTTCGCAAACCCAATAACGCAAACAATCGATAATAAAAGTTCTAACTACAGGATGGTTACAGTTTACAGTATTTCCACATCCTGAATAGTTTTTATAATATTGCTTGTGATTATCTTCCAAAACATAGTAAATTGAGTTATCAAATCCTCTAAAACTCAAAGTAACACCATGTTCGTTTCCTTCAGCGGTGTGATTAAAAACAATATCCAAAATAACTTCAAGATTATTTTTGTGCATTTCGCGAACCATCTCTTTGAATTCACGAACAGCACCACCTGGAGTTCTATCTGAAGCAAAAGATGTTTTTGGAGCAAAGAATCCGATTGTACTGTATCCCCAGTAGTTCTTTAATCTTTCACCGTTTTTTGGATTTACATTTGTATTTTCATATTCATCAAATTCTTGAATTGGTAAAAGTTCAACACTTGTAACACCTAATTCTTTTAGATAAGGAATTTTTTCAATCAAACCTTTGTATGTTCCAGGATGTTTTACATTTGCAGAAGGATCTGCCGTAAAACCTTTAAGATGAGTTTCATACAAAACACTTTGTCGTAATGGATAATTGATAGGTCGGTCCCCTTGCCAGTCAAAATCATCATCATCAATTACTACACATTTTGGGAAGCCTTTTGCGGTATACGGAGTTCCTGTTAAAATATCAATTCTATCAACTGGAGTAACATAATTTGGCGGTAAATTTCCAAAAATTGAAGAATCTGTAAAACTTTTTGCGTAAGGGTCTAAAAGATATGCATTTTTATTAAAACGATGTCCTTTTTCAGGATTAAATGGACCATCAACACGATAAAGATACAAAGCTCCAGCTTTAAGTCCTTTTAAGAAAACATGCCAAATATCACCAGTTCTATTTATTTTTGGGTCAAAGGTATAAGAAAAATAAGGATGTTCGTCTTCTGGATTTTCAAAAATATCCAAAATAACGCTAGTTCCGTTTCTACTAAAAACACTAAAATTTACGCCATCATTTACAATTGTTGCACCATGAGGTAATGGCTTTCCAGGTTGTGCTAAAATATTCTCCATAAGTTTGATAATTATATCACTTGATAACGCATAAATCTAGTATTTTTGCTATATAAATCCAGTATTTTGTACTATAATAGTGTAATATGAATACAATTTTAGAAACACTAACAAACCATATACTTGATGAAAATTCCGTTTTTGTATTTTCCACCGAAATCGCCTGTACTTCTTGGCAAGATAAACTCCTAAATGACGAAATTGTGGAAGCAATTCCATTAGAAAAATTCATCGCTTGGGATACCTTCAAAAGCGAAGCAGTACGTTCAAAAATTCAAAACAAAAAAAGTATTCCGTCCGCTTTACGAAAAATCTTTTCAAGTTGGATAATCGAAGAAAACCGAAAAAGTTGCCTTGAAAATTCACCTATTTTTACTTCTATTATAAATCCAAAATATTCACAATCGGCTCAATCTTTTACAAACTGGATTGCTACCCTTTTGCCACAACTTCAAAATTGGAAAGATAAAATTTCAAAAAAAATTCCATCCGAAAATAAACTTGATGAAGAATCAAAAGATTTATTAAAACTTTATCAATTATATACTGAACTTCTTGATAAGTATAATTTATTTGAACCTGCTTGGGAAAAACCACCTTTTGATAACAACAACAAACATTACTATATTTTTCATCCAGAAATTTTAGAAGACTATTCTGAATACGAAGATATTTTGAAGGATGCAGAAAAAGAAAATCTTGTAACTTTAATTCACGCAGAAAATCAATTTGATGAAAATCCACAAGTAAATTATTTTTCAAACACAAGAACTGAACTTAGAAAAGTTGCACTGCTGATAAATAAATTACACAATGAAGATAAAGTTGGTTTTGAAAAAATTGCAATTCATATTCCACAAATTTCTGAAATTCGTTCTTATATAAAACGAGAATTTGAATTGTACAATATTCCTTTTAGAATGCGAGCAGGAAAAAAACTTTCTGAATATCCAGAAGGCCGACTTTTCAATTTAATAAGAAATTGTGCTTTAGAAAATTTTAATTTTGAATCTTTAAGTTCACTTTTTGCTGATTCACATTTCCCTTGGAAAGTTCAAACAGAAATAAATCAGTTAATTGAATTTGCAATAAAAAATCATTGTGTGTGTTCTTATGACAACAAAGATATTCTTGAACAATCTCTTGCAGAAAATCCACAAGAAACTAGAGCATTTGAATTTTATAAAACTGCAAAAAAAATAATTCAAAAAATAAATAATGCAAAATCATTTTTAGAAATTAGAAATTTTTATTTTGAATTTAGAGATACATTTTTTGATACAGAAAAATTTACAGAAAATGCAAATTTAATTTTAGGAAGATGTATTTCAGAACTTGCAAGTTTAATTGATTTAGAAAATTCTTTTGCAGATATTCAATGTGTAAATCCACTAGATTTTTTTACAGAATTGTTAACATCAAAAGAATATCTTGCACAAACAACTGGAAGTGGTGTAAGTATTTTTCCTTACAAAGTTGCTTGTCAATGTAATTTTGATTATCACATTATTTTACAAGCAAATCAAAAAAATTTATCAATAAAATATTCTCAGTTAGATTTTTTAGCAAAAGATAAAAGAGAATTTTTAAATCTAAAAGATTTTAATGTTTCAGATTATTTTATAAATTGCTACAACGAATCTTCTGTAAATCAAACTTATTTTTTTGCTTCACAAAAAACTTTTTCAGGATATGCTTTAGCTTATAGCGGACTTGAAGAAATAAATAGATTATCAGAAACAAGTGATAAAGAAGATTTATACAATCAAGAAAAATTATTTTTATCGAATAATCAAAATGGCAAAACAAAATTTTCAGACAAACTTCACACAACACAAAAAGAAGGTTTTTCAAAATGGAGTTTAACAAAAGAAAAAAAATCTTCTGAATACGAAGATAAAATTTCTGAAAAAATAAGTTCAATTTTGAAAAAGAAATTTTGTGATAAAAATGGAAAACTTAGAGTTTCTGCTACAAACTTAAATGCATTTTATAAAAATCCAGCAAATTGGTTTTTTGAAAAAATACTAAAAATTCAAAAAGAATCCATGGAAGTTAAAATCATTGATGATGTATTTTTA
>JAXJWW010000057.1:0-25558 GCA_036307825.1 Treponemataceae bacterium
ATGTTAATCTTAGCGGTAACTCTTCACAATATTCCAGAAGGAATGGCTGTAGGAGTTGTTTACGCAAGTGTTGTTGCAGGAACCCAACAAATTTCTTTGGCTGCACTAATCAGTTTAGCTGTTGGTATTGCAATTCAAAACGCACCAGAAGGAGCAGTAATTTCAACTCCGCTAAGAACAGCAGGAATGTCAAGAAGAAAATCATTTTTGTATGGCTCTTTATCTGGAATCGTAGAACCAATTGCATCTGTGATTACAATTTTATTAACTTCACTTGTACTTCCAATTTTGCCATACCTATTATCTTTTGCAGCAGGTGCTATGGTTTATGTTGTTGTAGAAGAACTCATCCCAGACTTACACGAAGGTAAGCATTCAAATTTAGGGGTAATAAGTTTTGCAATAGGTTTTGTCTTGATGATGATTTTAGACATAGCTCTTGGATAAAAATTTATTTTTTGATATATTCATATTTGCAAGTAACGGAATTAGGTGAAAATCCTAAGCGGTCCCACCACTGTAACGTTTTAGAAATCTAAATCCATTGGAAAATTCCGAGAAGGTAGATTTTGCAATTAGCGTAAGCCAGGAGACGACTTGTAAATCTAACATTAATACAAACCCGAGGAGGAATGTATGTCAGCTATCTCTTTTTTGAAGAATAAGATATTTCTTATTCTATTCGTCTTACTATTTGTATATTCTTTTGGATTTACAGAAGAAACAACAGTTGAAAAAACTTTTGTTATTACTGCAAACAGAACAAAAACAGAAGAAATAAAATCAAATGGTAATGTAACAATAATAACTTCAGCAGAAATTGCTAAATCCGGAAAAACATCTTTAAAAGAAATTTTACAATCCGCTACCAATGTACAAATTTCAGAAGGTACAAACGGAACTTCATCTTCAATTGTAAAAATGCGAGGCTCAGCAGGTGATAATCCATTTGCACAAGTTGTAATTTTATACAATGGACGAAGATTTAACAATCCAGACATGACACCACAAAATTTACTTTCAATTCCAATTTCACAAATTGAAAAAATTGAAATACTTGATGGTGGAGATTCTGCATTGTATGGTTCAGGCGCAATCGGAGGTGTTATAAATATAATCACAAAAGAAAACACAAAAGGATTATCTTCATCAGCAAATATTAGTTATGGAAGTTATAACGAAATATCAGCCCAAGGTGAAATTGGTTACGGTACAGAAAAACTTGGAATAAATTTTAATGGAAATTATAATCAAACAGATGGTTATAGAGATTACAGCAAATCAAAAAATTGGAATTTAGATTTAAATTTATTTTTTATCCCATTTGAGAATTTTAAAATAAAGCCTTTTGCAAATTATTCAAGTGGAAAATTTGAATTAAGTGGATATTTAACAGAAGAAGAATTTTTAGAAAATCCCAAACAAGCAAATGTGATTTCAAAATCAAGCAAAGATAAAGGCGATTTTACAATTATATCTTCAGGAATAAATTCAGATTTACACATCACTGATAAAATATTTTTTGAAATTCCTTTAACTTATAATTATACAAATCGAAATTATGATAACTACGGATATTCAACTTACAAATATAATTCATTTGAAATAAAACCAAAATTTACTTTTGAAACTGATATCAAAGATATTAAATTCAAATCTTTATTGGGTTATGATTTATATTTTGTTGATTACTTTGGACTTACCTTTGATGATATTAACAGAACAAACGAAATAAATAATTATAACATTAAACAAAATGAAAACTCACCATTTATCAGTTTATCATTAGATTTTCCATTCAATTTAATTTTCAACACAAGTGCAAGATATACATTTGCACCAATAAAAGCAACAAAAGAAATTGTAGATTTCTACGAAGAACAAAATTACAAATCTTTTGATTATAGTTTTGGATTCACTTATTTGATAAATGAAAATTTTTCATTCTATGCAAAATACAATACACTTTTTAGATTACCATTTGTAGATGAAAAAACTGCACTAACATTTTTCTACGGATATCACTATGCTGATTTTTACAAAGATTTAATTCCAGAAAACGGATACAATGCAGAAACAGGAATTAAATTTAATATCAAAGATAATTTTTCTTCACACATAAACTTTTTCTATATGTTAATGCATGATGAAATTGCATACTCTTCAATCTCATTCAGAAATGAAAATATGGATAACACAAAAAGAATTGGTGGAAATTTATCTATAGATTACAAACCGTTAGATTTTATGAAATTCAATTTTTCATTAACTTATGTCAATGCATTTTTTGCAGAAGGTGTAAATCAAAATAAAAAAATACCATTGAATGCAGAATTTAAAGGAAATATGAAAATAGATTTTTATCTTCCTTTTGATACTATTATAAGTTTTGATTATTCTTACACAGGAAGTCAATTCCAAGGGAATGATTATTCAAATTCATTAAAACAAATACCTGCTATAAATTTATTAGGTGCAACAATAAAATATACACCTAACAAATTAAATAACTGCCTTTCAGTAATTGCACGATTTAATAATATTTTAAATATTTCTTATCCAGAATATGTAACATATAATTGTTATTATCCTGCAAAACAATTTAATTTTAATTTATCAGCAAGCTACAGATATTAATGAAAAAATTTGATACAGAAAACAAAAGTATAATAATCTCAATAATTTTTACTTTGATAATTTATATAATTGTTTTCTGTATTTTTAAAATTGATTTAAACAATACAACAAAAAATAATTATCAAAAAATGATAAATAAAAATATTATTAAAATTCAAATTTCATCAAACAAAGAAGAAAGTAAAACAACAGACGATAATAAAAATCATATTCAAAAAGAAAATCTAAAAACAAATGAAAATTATTTTATTACAGAAACAAAAGAAAATAATATTAAAACTCAAACAGATATTAAACATTCTAAATCAAATGAAAACATAAATACAAATTTAACCCCAGAAAAAAATATTGAAGAAAATTTTTATCCAATTGAAATGGCAAAACAAATTACAGAAGATATTATCGATAAAAAAATAATTCAACATCTTGTTTATCCTGAAAAAGCAATTCGAAGAGGCATCGAGGGAGAAATAATTATAAAAGTTAAAATTTCAAAAAATGGAAATTTATTAGACTATGAAATAATTTCAAAAAACAATAATCAAATTTTAGAAGAATCATCTATTACAACAATAAACAAAATTTTTCCGATAAAAGAATTAAATACAAAAAATACATTAGAAGATTTTTCAACAATTATTACTTTTGTTTACAAACTTAATTGAATTATTTTTTACTAAAACTTTGCAAGAAAATTTTTGCGCATTAGACAAAAAGAATTTTAAATCTTGAGAATATTCACTCATTAAATCATCTGGATGGTAGGATAATGACAACTCAGTATTTTCTCCATCAGAGTAAGAACGAGACAAAGCTCCGTTTAATTCGATAAGATTTTTTATAAGTAAATAATATTTTTCAAAACTCTTTTGTTTTAAAATATTATTTACAAATTCAATCTGTAATTTTTCAATTTGTTTATGATTACAAATCTCTTTATCTAATAATTTTTTATCTTCTAAAAACAAAACAAATTTTTCAAAAAAATTACTTGGTTTCATTTTTAACAAATGCATCAAAGAATTAAACCAAGGAACTGCTCGTCCTTGAGAATAAAACAAATTACAAGCAATAGAAATTTTTCTAGCTTTTTCAATTTCAACTTTTGAAAATGTATCACTTTCTATTACATGATAAGGTGGTTGTAATTCATAAGACAAATTTAATTTATTTGCATCATCAAACAATGCTGTCCCAGGTAAAACAGATAAACAAAATAATTCAATATGATTTGGATAAAGTGAAATAGCAAAATCAATACTACTTTTAAATCCTTCATAATTGTCTTTGGGTAAACCATAAATTAAATCAAAACCAAAAATTATTCCATAATTATTTAGAATAGAAATCTTTTTGATAAAGTCTTTTTTATTGAAAGTTCGATTTACAGTTTTTAAAACTTCTTCAGAGGCACTTTGTAAACCAATTTGCAAAGAACAATTTATTTTTGAAAATGCTTTTGCTAATTCGTCACTAATAAATTCAGCTCTACATTCAAAATGAAAAAATATTTGTTTTGCTTTTTGTCTAATATAATCCAAAAGTTTTATTGCTCGACTTTTATCAACATTGTAAGTTGGATCAAGTACGAAAATTTGTTTAATATCATTTTTTACAAACAAATCTAATTCTTCTTTTATTCTTTCAAAAGAAAAATATTCAACTTTTTTATCACCTTTTGATTCATAACAATAAGAACATTTAAATGGACAACCTCTTGCAAGTTCCCATAAAGCACCATCATATTTTTTGGGATTTAAAGTTTTATCTAAATATGGTGAAGTTAAACTTTCTAAAGACTCCCTTTTACCAAATAAAATTTTTTCATTTATTTGCGTACCGTTAAAAATATTTTTAATTAATTCAAAACTTACTTTTTCACCTTCGCCAGAAATTACATAATCAAATGATAAAAAGTTTTTTGGATTAGCTGTAACTTCAGGACCACCTGCGATACAAATTATTGTTGAATTTTTTTTCTTTAATTCACTTGCTACTTCTAACAATAAATTTTTATTCCAAACAAAAATTGAAAAACAATAAATTGCACTATCGTAACACAACAAATCATTTGTGATTTTTTCAACAGACAATTTTTGTTCAAGATTAAAATCAACAAGATTTACTTTTAAATCGGGAAATTCAATTGATAAATTTTTTATTGAAGAAGCAACACAGGCAACACCAAGAGGTAATGCTTGAGGAGATTTTTCAACAAGAATTGTACAAAGAGTTACCGAATGATTATTCATTTTCATCTAAAGAAAATAATTCTTTAAAATATGGTAAATCTAAAATCCAATCACAGAAAACATGCCATTCAGAAAGTTTATGGTTTCGTCTTGAATAGTACATTGAAATTACATTTTCATAATTTAATGTAACAGTTCTTTTTTGATTATAACTTTCTGGTAAAAGTTGAATAATACTATACCAAGATTCTTTATTAGATGATTTATCTTCAATAAAGTCCTGTCTTAAATTTTCTAAAACCTTTAAAACTTCCTGCATACAATTTAGTGCGCTTTCATTCATTTTATCTGTACTAAAATCTGAAAGTTCAAAAGGTTTAGAGTGAATTTTATGCATTGTACTTGTTGAATTTGCAACTGTTCCAACTTTATATGTATCAAACTCTTTCCACCAATAAATAGGAGCAGTAATATCAACACTAATAAAAATTTGACGAACAAATTTACGATGGTCAGAACCAGCTTTGCAAAGTTTTTTTCCTAAAGACAAATCATTTGGACCAAAAACAAAATTTCCATTTGCATCAAAAGAACTATCAAGTTTATCCCAACTATTCATAGGATTTCTTGCGCCTCTAATTGCATTATCAAAATTCATAACTGATGTATTCTCTAATTTAATCATTCTAACCACCAAAATATTTTCTTTATGACATTATATATTGAAATTTAATTTTGTACCATAGTTTTTAAAAACTTAAAATTATTTTTTTCTATTGACAAAAACAATATAATCGTTACCATTTTGTATGGTGATATTTATGAAGAAAAACATTATTCAACTTTTTATTTTTTTAGTTTTAATTACTCTTTTTCTAACAGGATGCAAAAAAGAAAACACAATTGATGAAAATTCAATTTCAATAGTAGCAACAAATTTTCCTGCCTATGATTTTGCTCGTTCTGTTGTTACAAAAGTTGATGAAAATTATTTAGCACCAATAAACAACTTTACAAATGTAAACATAAAATTACTAATTAAACCTGGAATGGAAACACATTCTTTCGACCCTACTCCAAAAGATATTATCGATATTCAAAATGCAGATATTTTTATTTACATGGGTGGACATTCTGAAGCTTGGGTAGAAAAAATTCTGGCAACTTCAAATAAACTACCTAAAAAAATAATCAAACTTAAAGATGTTGTAGAAATTTCTGATAATCATCAACATCATGAAACTGAACACAATCACAATGAACATGAAGAAGATGAACATTTTTGGACAGATAGCAAAAATGCTATAAAAATGATAAGTAATATTCTTGAAAACATCATTGAAATTGATAATGAAAAAACTAGCGGAAAATATATTGAAGAATATAAATCAAACGCAAACTCTTACATAAACAAAATTTCAAACTTGAGCACAGAAATAAAAAACACAGTAGATAATTCTTCAAACAAATTGTTAATTTTTGGAGATAGATTTCCATTTACATATTTTACAGAAGAATACGATTTAGATTATGTGGCAACTTTTGATGGATGTAGTTCTGCTGTAGAAGCAAAAACTTCAACAATTGCAGAATTAATCAATATTGCAAAAAACACAAATGCAAAAGCAATTTTCAAAATTGAAATGAGTAACGGAAAAATTGCACAGACTATAGCAGATGCAACAGGAGCTAAAATTTTAGAATTACACAGTTGTCAAAATGTAACTAAAGATGATTTTAATCGTGGAGTAACTTACGCATACACAATGAAATCAAATCTTGAAGCGATAAAAGAAGGATTGTAAAATTAAGAATCAGCTGTTTTGATTACTTCACAAGCTTGTAAAAATTCTTCCTTAACAAAATCGAATAATTCGATAGCTCTATTTTTATCACCTGTTCTTAGTTCTTTTAACATAAGACAAGACGCATTATAGACTGAATTAATTCCAAGATTTCCAGCTAAACCTTTCAAAGCATGAACATTATTTTCAGCTTCCGTATAATCTAAATTCTTAACAGCATCTTCTAATTGAAAATAAGATTTTTCTTCTAAAAACAATCTTATGTATTTTTCATACAAATCAGTTTTTCCAGCAAATCGCTCAATCGTGCCATCAACATCAAAGTTTCGATTTTTCAAAAATAAATAATCCATAAATGAAATTATACATCAACTTGTTTTTGTTAGCAAGTAATGATATTATTAATCATGGAAATTACCAAACCAATTCAACTTTCAAAATCAGTTTTTTGTTTAGTAGGTCATACTAATATTGGAATTATTGAAAATGAAAATACTATCATTCTTATTGATAGTGGACTTAACAGAGACAATGCAATCCTCATTGACAAAATCATTCAAGAAAATTTTAATAAAAAAATTGGTACAATAATCAACACACATTCTAACGCAGATCATGCAGGCGGAAATAAATATTTTTTTGAAAAATATAATTGCAAAATTCTTACCACAAAAAAAGAATCAGCATTTTTAGAAAATCCATACTTAGAAAGTGCAATAATATGGGGTGGACATCCATTCGATAAAATTCGAACATCTTATTTTGAATGTGAAAGCTCGACTGTAACATATTTTATTAATGAAGATTCAATTATCGAATTAAACACAAAAGCAAAAATTAGTTTTGTAAGTTTACCTGGTCACTTTATTGATATGATTGGAATTTCAATTTTAGATTCTGATAATAAAAAAACAATTTTTCTTGGAGATTCAATTTTTGGCGCACAAATGATTCAAAAATATTCTATTTCGTACATGATGAAAATTTCTGAATTTATTAATACGCTTGAAAAAATTTCTAAAATTAAAAGTGATTTTTATGTTCCAAGTCATAGTACAATAATTACATCACAAGCAGAAATTCAAAGACTTGCAAAAATGAATAAAAATGAAATTATTAAAATACAAAATTTTTTATTAGAACTTTGCAAAACACCAATACAAAACGATGATATTCTAGCAAAAGTTTTTGAAACATATCACATAAGAACAACAGCAAGTCAAATTGCTTTAGTTGGAAGCACAATTAAAAATCACTTAATAGATTTATATACAAAGGGAAAAATTAATATGCTTTGTGAGAACGGACGTCTTTTTTGGCAAAATATAAATCCTTAAATTATATTTATACTATAAAAAATATCAAATTACATCTTGACAATAGTTTTACATCGAACTATTCTTAATAAGAGGTGATTTATGAAAAACACAAGTCGCATTAAAACAATAATTAGTGCTATATGTATTATTGCAATTGCAGTTTCTCTTTTTATTTGGACTTTTAATAAACAGAAAGATGAAAATAGATGGTTTGCCGTTTTTATTCCAGGCGTAATGGCAAATAGCCCAGTTTATTCAATGTTAGCAGACGGTGTAACACAAGCAGTTTTAGACTATAACGAAAACAACAATACTAACTATAAAGTTGAAGTTATAGAAGCAGGAACTAATCAAGCTGAATGGGGAGCAAAACTTACAGGATTAGCTGCAATGCAAAAATTCGAAGTAATTTTTTCTTCAAATCCATCAATCCCAGATTTAGCAGTTCAAATCACAGAGCTTTATCCAGAACAAAAATTTATTATCCTTGATGCGTTCTATGCGGGTAATCCTAATATAGCAACAGTAAGATTTAATCAACGGGAACAAGCTTACTTAGCAGGATATGCAGCAGGACTTGCTACAACATCAAATGATTCGAAAATGAAATATTCAAATCCAGAAAAACATATTGCATTGATTTCTGCACAAGAATATCCAGTGATGAATGAAATTATTTTACCAGGATTTATTGAAGGTGCAAAAGTTGTTGATGAAGATATTAAAGTTTCTTTCAAAGTTGTAGGAAATTGGTATGATGCAAACAAAGGAGCTGAAATTTCAAGAACACTTTACCATGAAGGCGTTGATGTAATTTTACCAATTTGTGGAGGTGCTTCTCAAGGTGTAATTGCAACAGCAAAAGAATTAGGATTTTATATAAGTTGGTTTGATGACAACGGTTTTTCAAAAGCACCAGGTTATGTAATTTCAAGTTCTGCAATGGAACAAGAAAAAATAGCTTATGAAGTTGCAACAAAATATTTTGAAGGTAAAATTGATTTTGGAACTGCAACAACTGTTGATATTAAAGATGGATATATTACGTTAATTACAGATGATCCAATTTTTAAAAATAATTTTTCAGATGAATACAAAACAAAACTAATTAATGAATACTTGAGAATTAAAAATGGAGAACTTATATTAGAATCTCCTGAAATTTAATTTATATGAAAATTTTAGAAATAAAAAATATCAAAAAAAAATTTACATATAAAAATGTTCTCAATAATATAAATTATAAATTTAATACCGGCACTATTTATGCTCTACTTGGAGAAAATGGTGCTGGTAAAACAACCTTAGTTTCAATTATTTCTGGAATAAAAAAATCTACAGAAGGACAAATTATTATCAATGAAAAAATTTTTGAAACAGGTTTTAATTCAGTAAAACAAGCAAATCAAAATAAAATAAGAATTACACATCAGCATCCAACTATAAATGATGAACTTACAGTTTATGAATATTGTTTAATTGCAAACAATAAAAAAGGAATTAAAGAAAAAATTAATCAAATTTTTTCTGAATGGAATTTTATTATTGATATAAATAAAAAAGGAAAATATTTAAATGCTTCAGAAAAATTTTATACAGAATTATTGACAGCTTTGATTTCTGAACCAAATTTCTTAATTCTTGATGAACCAACTGTTTTTTTAACACAATTAGAAAGAGAAAATTTTTACAAAGCAATAAAATCAAATTGCCATAATATATCAAAGGAATTATGTATCATTCTAATTACCCATAATATAAATGAAGCTAAAACAGTAAGTGATGAAATTTTATTTTTAAAAAAAGGATATTTAATTAATAATCAAGAAATACAAAATGAAAATAAACTAGATATTGTAAGAGAAAAAAATCACAACTATAAAATTTTTAAAATAGAAAATCTAACTTCAGAAAACAAAAACTTACCATTGATAGAAAACCTTTCATTTTTTGCAAAAAAAAATTCTATCACTACAATTATTGGTAAAAGAGAAGATGGAATTGAAACCTTAGAAGAAATTATTACTGGTATAAAAGAAATTAAATTCTCAGGAAAAATTTACATACATAACAATATATTTGAAAAAAAAATAAATTCATACAACTTAAGAAAACTTTCTATTGGAATAATTCCATCTGATAGAATAAACAGAGGTTCAAATCAAGATCTAACGATTCAAGAATTTATGTTTCCATTTACTAAAGATGAAATTTCTCATATTATCAAAAATGCAAACATTAATTGTAAGTATACTGATGAAATTAAAATCTTATCTGGAGGAATGTTACAAAGATTAATTTTAGAACGCGAACTTTTTTTAAATTCTGAAATTTTATTTTTATTTGAACCCGACCAAGGTTTAGATTCAGTAGCAAGATATAATTTATCAAAAAAACTTAATGAATCAAATTTACATGGAACAACAATAATTATTTTTACATCCTCAGGAGAAAATGAATTGTTAGAAATTTCAGATTCAATATATAAATTAGAAGGTGGAAAAATTTCAAAATGAAGAATATATATAAAGCATTAATGATAAGTTTTGTAAGTTCATTTATAATTGTTTTTCTTCAATCAAAAAATATTGATAAATTTTTTCAATTTTATACAATACCGTTATCATCAACATATTTTATTGGAATAATTTTAGATAAATTTTCTTTATTGTTGATTTCTTGTGTTGGATGTTTTATTTCATTAACAACTAAAAATATAAATCTCGGTGGGCAAGGACAAATTTATCTTGGTGGATTTATCACAGCGTTTATTCTATCAAATGTTCCACAGGTAAAAATTTTAACTCCAGTTTTTTTTATAATCACATTTATATTAGTTATTTTAATTGGAGGAATAATTTGTTTAATCAGTTCATATTTAAAACAAAAAAAAGGAATTAATGAATTACTAACAACATTTATTCTTTCATCTTTTATCATTCAAATTTTGGATTTTTTAATTTCCAATCCATTAAAAGATAAATCAAGAAATCTTTTAGCAATGAAAAATATTAACAAAGAATTTTGCTTTCCTCATTTAACTAATTTTGGTACAGTTAATTTTACTTTTTTTATTGCTTTAACTTTTGCAATACTTTGTTTTTTATTTTTTACAAAAACAATTTTAGGTAAAAAAATTTTAATATCGGGTAAAGCTCCTGAATTTTCAAAATTCAGAGGTTACAATGTTAATGCATATAATTATTTAACATTAATGATTTCAGGAAGTTTAAATTCTATTTGTGGATTTTTTGCTGTAATCGGAACCTACTATACTTGTATTCAAGGATTTTATAGTGGAATTGGATGGAACGCATTAACAGCAGCCTTAATTTGTTCAACAAATGCAAAACTATTAATTCCAGCCTGTTTAATTTTGGCGTATTTTTTTACAGCTACCGATTGTGCAATGATAACAAATTCAATTTCCTCTGGAACTTCAGAAATTATTCAAGGTATTTTATTATTATCAACTGCCATTCCATATTTACAAAAGGAAAAATTACAATGACATTTTTAAATTCATTTATTGAAATATTGATAATCTCAACTCCGCTTTTATTGATTTCTTTAGGAACTTTATTTTCTGAACTCTGCGGAATCCTAGCAGTTTTTTGCGACGGAATGATTAACCTTTGCGCATTTTTATTTTTTACATTCGCTTACTTTACAGAAAATATTTTTGCATCGATTTTAATTTCAATTTTAATTTGTTGTTTGTTTATTTTTTTAATTTCAATTTTAACTGAAAAAACAAAAGCAAATCCATTCTTAATTGGACTTGCAATAAATTTATTTACATCAGGCTTTATTCAAATTCTTTCAAAAAATATTTTTAATACACAAGGCGTTTTAGATTTACCACAAATTTTAACTCCAGCAATTCAAATTCAAACAAGAATTTTTGGAACAATCTTTGCATACGGAATTTCAATTTTACTTTTTCTTTTTCTAAAATATACACGACAAGGAATCTGTTTTAGAATCACAGGAAATAATAAAAAACTTTTATTAGAACAAGGAAAAAATCCTACAACTTACAAAATTTTATCTTGGCAAATTGCAACTTTTTTTTCTTGCATTGCAGGAATTATTTTAACATTACGAATTTCATCTTTTGTTCCAAACATCAGTTCTGGTAGAGGTTGGTTGGCATTAGCAGCCGTTCTTGCTGGACAAAAAAAAATACTAGGAATAGTTATTTCTATCCTAGTATTTTCTACATTCGAATTTCTTGCAACAACTTTGCAAGGAAGCATCGGATTTATTCCACCATCAATAATGATTACACTTCCCTACATTGTCGCAATCATTGCATTTTTGCTACTTCCTAGTAGTTTGTCTGTTCACGAACAAAATAACCTTTAGGATGATTACAAATTGGACAAACTTCTGGAGCACTTTCACCAAAGTGAATGTGTCCACAGTTTGAGCAAACCCAAGCAACTTCACCTTTTTCATTGAAAACTTCATTATTCTTAATTCTTTCAAGAAGTTTTCTATAGCGTTCTTCGTGAGTCTTTTCGATTTTTGCAACACCTTCAAAAAGAGCAGCGATTTTGTCAAATCCTTCTTCTTTTGCAGTTTTTGCAAATTCAGCATACATTTCTGTCCATTCGTAGTTTTCACCAGCAGCAGCATCTTCAAGATTTTTCATTGTATCTGAAATATCCCCATCGTGAAGAAGTTTGAACCAGATTTTTGCATGTTCTTTTTCGTTTCCAGCTGTTTCTTCAAAGAAAGCTGCGATTTGATTAAAACCTGCTTTTTTTGCTGCAGATGCGTAGTAAGTATATTTGTTTCTTGCTTGACTTTCACCTGCAAAAGCAGTCCATAAGTTTTGTTCTGTTTTAGAACCTTTTAATTCGGCCATAAAATCTCCTAATAGAAGTTGCAACAAAATATTTTTTGAGCATAATACAACTTCTTAAATGCAATTTTCAAAAATTAAAAAAATTGCAGTATAAAAATAAGATTGCAACGCAAACCTTTCGAAAAAAAAGTTCGACACTAAATGCATCGAACTTTTATCGTTTTCTAGTTTAAATTATAAATCCATTTATAAAAATCTACAAGAAAAATTAACAGTAAACCTTAAAGATTTTTTCTAATCTTTCCTTTCCGATAATTTTCATAAAGTTTGCAAGGCGAGGACCTTGGTCTTTACTGATTAGGATTTGATATGTTGCATTGAATAATGCTTTTGGTTCAATTCCTGCATCAGTTGCAACGCCATAAACTGCTTCTGATAAAGGCTTTTCTTCAAGTTCATCCATTTTTGGAAGAATTTCAGAATAAATTCTCTTTATACATTCAAGTTCTTTTTCGCCAACTTCTGCTTTTGTAAAACCTTCTGAGTCAGGATTATTGAGAGCAAATCTAAAATCTTCTGGAGCACATTCTGTAATCCAGTACCAAGCACATTTACAGCGAGTTCTAAAGCGTTCGATTTGGTCTTCTTTTATATCTTTTTGAGAAGCAACAACTGCATCAATATCACCTGAATTTGTTTGCAATAAGTTACAAAGATGTCTAAATGGAATTTGATATGCCATTGAAGAAGGCATTTTTTCTTCAACTTGGCTAAGTTCATAAATACGATATTCTTTTGCAAAAACATCATCATTTTTAGCTTTATCAACACCCCATGCAATTCGTTCTGTTTTGTCGTAATCTTCGTAAGTTTTGATAACATCAAGGTCAAAACTGATAGAAAATTCTGTGTTAGGACGAGTTCCTGCAAAAAGATAACGCACAATTTCTGGTGGATAAACATTCAAAACATCTGGTAAAGAAATAACTTTTCCCTTTGATGATGACATTTTTCCTGGAGTTCCTTTAATTCCGATAAAGTCGTATCTAAAAGTTACAGGTGCAGGCCAATTGTAAATTTCATCAGAAACAAGACGAGCAGTGTCAAATGAACCACCTTGACTGTGATGGTCTTTTCCTGCTGGTTCAAATAAAGTTTTTTCAAATTGCCATCTCATAGGCCAGTCAACACGCCAACCTAATTTAATTTCTTTTGAAGTTCGTAAATCAGCATTTTCTTCGTGACCACAACTTGTACAGCGATAAGTTAATCCATATTCACCATCGTAGCTAACCATTTCTGTTGTGTCTTTGTTACATTTGCAACAGAAAGCAGCAGTTGGCCAATATTCTTCGTCAGCAGGAATTTTGTGTTCATCATCACGATAACGATTCAAACAATCTTTGATTCGTTCACGATTTTGCAAAGCGATTTTCATTCCTTCTGCGTACATATTTTTTCTGTAGCGTTCAGCTTGATACAAATATTCTGGATGAATACCAACTCTTGGTAACTGAACTTCTACATCAACTTCATGGTGACGAGCATAAGAAGAATCACGACCTGTTGTATCAGGAACCATTGTGATTGGGAAACGCAAATGATTTTCCAAAACATCTTGGTCTGGCATATTTACAGGAACTTTTCTAAAAACATCATAATCGTCCCAAGAATAAATAAATCGAACATTCTTTCCACGACTTCTTAAAGCACGAACAACTAAGTCAACAGAGATAATTTCTCTAAAGTTTCCGATGTGAACAGTTCCAGAAGGTGTAATTCCAGAAGCACAAGTATAAAGGTCTAAATCCCCTCGTTCACGGATAATTTTTTCTGCAGTTTGATCTGCCCAGTGAACTAATTTTTGATTGTTATTTGACATATTTTCATTACTCATAGTGTTAAAATTGTACAAAAAAAAGCATATTTATTCAATTAGTGTTTTAATTTGTTCTAAAATTTGTAAAGTTTCAATTCCTGTTTCAAGTGTAGATTTCAATTCTGTTTTTCCATCAAGAAAATCTACGGCATTTTGCATCATGTTGGCAAAATAAAGCATTTTTTTAGGAAATTTGATTTTCTGCTTTGTTAAAGAATAAAATCCTGTATAAAGTTTTGATTCTTTTCGCAAATATATCTTTGCAAATCCATTGCCAATATAAATTCTACCTTCTGTTCCAACAATATCAACTTCAAAACCGAAAAATTTGCTTCTTCCAGAAAAATTGAAACTTACATCTTTGCAAAAATCATTTTGAAAATTGACATGCAAGTTTCTAACTGCATTATTTTCATCCTTAAAAATACTTACCAACTTTGAATTTGATAACAAACTTTCAGAAGAAACAGTTTTTTTTGCAAAAGAAAGTAAATACAACACAATATCCACAAGGTGAGTTCCATCGTGAAGCAAACTATAAAATCCAGTTTCTTCATCTTCTTTACGATAAACTCTAAGCCCCGAAAATAACCTTGCATCAACAAACTGAAGTTCACCAATCTTAGAAATCCATTCACTTGCGATTTTGTAATCAAGAGCAAATCTTCTTTCATGATTTACCAAAACTGGAACATTATTATCTTTTGCACAAATTTTGATTTTTTCAGCTTCATTTGTATTTAACGCTACAGGTTTTTCAAGAATTACAAGTGAAGGTTTTGACTTTATAGCAGAAATGCTACAGTCAAGATGAGAATCCTCATTTACAGCAACAACAATAATATCAGGATTTACAGATTTATCCAAAAACAAATCTTTTGTGCTAGAATAAACTTTTGCTTTGGGATTATATTTTTTCCATAAAGCTAAATTTTCAGAATTTGTATCACAGCCCCAAAGAAGTTCTAATCGAGGATTTTTATTTACTGTAAAAGTATGAGAAGCAGGTTGTTCCCGTTTTTTATCAAAACCTAGAGTAAAACCAATTCTTCCTGTACCGATAATTGCAACTTTATATTTTTTACTATTCATAAAATTCCCTATGAGATAAATTTTATTGTATAAAAAAATAGTTGCAAAACACAAAAGCATCTTGCAACTACTCTTTCAATTAAAGACTATTTATTTTACTTCTTCAAGCAAGATAAGACCTTGATTACCTGCATTAAAAGTAACTTTTCCGCCTTTTACAACAGCAGTATCGCCAGTATAAGCATTTCTTACAGTTGTATTGTTTTTGAAATACCCTTTTACAGAAAGTTCTACATCACCTTTTTGATAAACAGCAATGATAACAGTATCTGTAAGTTTTTCATTTGTGTAAGTTCTAGCAAAAATGTTTTCTTCAATTTTTACTTGTTGACCAGCACCAACCGCAGGATGTGCATTACGGAACTTACCTAGTTTTTTCCAGTGTTTATTTAAGTCGTTATCAACTGCATCCCAGTTCATGTCCCCGCGAGTCATCATATCCAAATCTCTGTCTAAGGTATATGCTTTTTCGCGAGCAGTTTCATCACCATAGAAAATTTGAACTCCACCTGGTAAAAGAACAAGCATAGTTGCAGCATTGTACAAGTTAGATGGACGATGCAAACCTGTATCATGGCTAGAGAAATATGTTAAAACATTGTTTGTATTTTCAGGTGAATTTATTTTATCTGCATATTGTTGCCAATGAATTACCTTTGGAGTTGTTCCTGGGCTTCCGGATTTACTATTAAATTGGAAGTTAATCATTGAATCAAATCCACCTTTGCTAAAATATGGTGAATTTAACATCAATGTTAAACCAAAAGCTTCGCCTGTTGTCCAGAACTTTTCGTCCCATTTTTTTGCAGGACTATTTGGAGAACGAGTTTCATCAGCACGCCATTCTTCCAAAGCCTTTAGACAAGCAGTTTTTAATTCTCCCCATCTATCAACTTCAACATGCTTTGCAGTATCACAACGGAAACCGTCAATACCAAATTCTCGTACCCAAGCAGAAAGCCACATAATGATATAATCAGCAGGAGCACCTAAATTATCATCGCGATATTGTGCAGCGGCAGGAACAATCCAAGGTCCAAAACCAGTTTCGGCAGTTTCTTTTTTCCATTTATTTTTCAAGAAAACAGGAATTTCTACAGGCTTTGTTCTTTCTGTTACAACATCAGGAAGACCTGCTAAACAAGACCAGAAATTTCCACCACGCTCTTTTTCACAACCAAATTTTCCATCAAAAGCACGAACCCAAGGTCCCCACCAATCAGCCCATTTTTCAGAATTGTAATCTGTAATTTCGTGATTATAGTTCCAAGTTCCAGTTGTAGGATTTTTTTCAAGCCAACCATGTCCTGGATTTTTTCCATCTTTGAAATCACCAAATCCATATTCAACCATATCTTCTACAGCGTTGTATCCAGTATGATTCATTACAACATCCATAACAATTCGGATACCTTTTTCGTGAGCTTTATCAACAAAAGTTCTAAATTCTTCAACTGTACCCATATTTTTATCCATACAAGTCCAGTCTAAAGGATAATATCCATGGAAAGGATAATGAGGAAATGCATCTGCAACACCAGAAACCCAACCATGAATCTGTTCATAAGGTGCAGTTATCCATATTGCATTTACACCTAAATCTTCAAGATAATCTAATTTTTCTGTAAGACCTTTTATATCACCACCATGAAAAGTTGCGTTTTCGTGGCCTTTAGCATTTTTAACTCTGTAATAACTGTTATTGTTAGTTGGATCTCCATCATAAAATCTATCAGTTAACACAAAGTAAACAAGAGCATTATCCCAAGTAAAATTATCTACTTTGGCAGGTTCAGAAACACTAGCAACTGTTGAAGGAACTGATTTACAGCCAACAAAACTTGTAAAAGCAAGAGCAATTACAAAAACAAATAAAAGTGCAACAGAAAGTTGCTTTCTAAAAAAATTATTCATCATAGTTATATTTTACAGCGTAAAATTAGAATTGTATAGAAAAACTTTTCTACACAAGAGTCAAATAAGGTTCATCGTAACCCAAAAACATTTTGTCGTGAGTGATAAAAAGCATACAATCAGCCTTTGCTTGAGCCAGAAGAAGTCTGTCAAATGGATCATTATGATAAGGTGCTTCTTTTAAATCATTTTCAGACCAAATTGAATAATTAATTTTTCTGGTTACCAAAGTTTATTTCATAATAAATTACACTCTTTTATTCTCTTATGTAGTTTTTATCTAAAATTTAATTTGTAATCCGTGCCTTTTATGCCATTTTTGAAGTACGACTTTTTCTTCTTCATTTGGATTTGAATTGTAATCAGTTCTCTCCTGAAAAATTTTATTTCCTCGAACTTCGATGCAAAATTTATATTTATCATCTTTTTTTGCATATACAATTAGGCAGTCTTTTTTTTCAACACTATCGGCATAACTTGCAACACAATTATGAAGAGATGTTCCTATCTCACGCAATTGATAACTGTCTTTCGGAAGTCGGAAAGAAAAACCATCTATGTCGTCTTCTAACTTTAAATCGTTTTGAGTGTATTTAAATACGATTTTTTTATTTCGAATTTTATAAGAAATATTTGAAAGTGCGTCATGATTAAACCTTGTAAAACCGTCTTCAAAAATATCTTTTTTTAGTTCATCTGGAAGATATTGATAGTACTTTGAGAACATACCAAAAGCATCGTTTTTTTCAGACCAATCTTCTACACCATCTTCATCATAATATTTTTTTAGGAGAATATTCATAGTGGGAATTTCACCACGATTTTTAATACATTTTTTACAGAAAAAAACAAGACTTTCTCGGTCAGCAAAATTGATAAATTCGATATCTTCTTCACTTTCGATTACACGATTGAAAAGATTTATATCTTTAAAACCTGCATCATGCAAACGCATATATGAAATTAAACAAAGAGGATTTACAGAAAAGGATTTTCTAAGAACACGATAGTTTTTTATGTCTGCTTTCCTTAAAAAACGATTTAATACTTTTGTATTTTTTCGGTTGTAATTAAAGTGAAACTTTATGTCATAAAGTTCCTTGTTCATAAGAACATCGTAAAGTCGTGGTTCACATGGAAGTTTTGTAATAAAATACATTTCCGAAAGATATCGACGTTTTCCAGTGTTTTCACCTAAGATGACACAATTCTGAAAAGACAGAGAATCTGAAAGACCTGTGTATTTTTTAGCGAGAATACAAAGTTTATCATGAGCGACTTTTAGAATAAATGGTGGTAATTTTTGAGTTTCAAGTTCCATAAAAAAATCTAAGACTTCATAATGAGACTCGTATGGAAGACTATAACAATACTTTTTTTTTCTTTCTTTTTTGGAAGAAATAAATTCCTCCATAATAGCAAAATCACAACTAAGTTTTCCAGTTTTCATATCAAAAGAAAGACTTTCTTCTTTTAAAACAGGTTTTTCATCAAGAGGGGAAATCGGTTCAGTTGTTGAGTTACGAGAAAATATCACAAAGGTAATTTTTAAAGTGAGTTTTTCATAATCAATATAGATTTTTGCCCCAGCGTAATTTTTTGAAATACCATCCTTGTCCTTGATTTTCTCTTTCATAAAGGAAAATTTCTTTGACATATCACGCCTATTCAAAAAAAGTTGCATTTCATCTGTAGACAAATCTTCAAGATAGATTTCATGTCCTTTTGTAAAGATTATATTTCCTAAAAATTCTATCTTTTCTGGTTTAAATGGAAGTTCTGCAAATTCTATAGGAATAGAAGTTTCACTTTCTGTTGGAAATGATTCTGTTATTTTCCAGATTTCTTCATTTTCATCATAAATAAAATTTGAATTGTTATATTCATTTTTTAACCAGACAGGAATAATTTTCTTTTCCTTATTACTTATTATGAAGTCTGAAGTTTTTATATCGCGATAAATATATAGAATTTCTTTCATTTTCTTTCCATAAAAATTAAATAATCACTTCATCTGAACAAAGAGGATACATAATTTCACCTTTTTGTCCGAGATCATAAAGAATTTTTACTAATTTGCTTTGAGAGTCAAAAATATTACTTTTTCTTATAGGTCCCATAAACTCCATATCTTCTTTAAGCATTGCAGCGGCTCGTTTACTCATATTTTGAAAAACCTTATTCTTAACTTCTTCAGAACTACCCTTTAAGGCTTTTGCAAGATCTTCAAGGGACACTTCCCTAAGCCATCTTTGAACACTTCTGTCATCCATCATAGTTAGAATATCTAAACTAATAAGATAATATTCAAGATTCATGGAAAGAAGTGGATTTTTCTCAAATAGAGAAGTCGCATTTTCCTGCATAAAATACATAAAATGCATAAAAGCAATACTATTTTTATCCAAAAATTCTTCTGCTACCTTTGGACCGTAAAAGTTTGCATTTTTTAGAACAAATCCTACAGTAGACAAAATATCTGGGTCGGAGTTTTTCTTAGTTGAATAAGAGTCAAGCAAATCTGAAACTCTTTTTTGTATTGCTTCAGGCATCTTTTGAATCGTAGTCCTTCGTCTTTCTTCTGGAAGATATACAAGAATTTTTGCAAAAGTTTCTTCATAGTCACTAGTCACAAAATCTTCAAGTATTTTAAATGTTTTTTCATTCACAATTTCATATTGTTCACTAAATTTTTTTGGAAATTTTTCATCTGATATATCATCAATAATAAGTGTTTTTTCTTTTGCCATATTTTCTCCTTTGAAAAGTTGTATATCTATCTAGTTCATTCCTCTAAAAAATTACAGAACTTCGGTTATATGAATAGTAAATTTTTCGTTATAAGACAAACATCGCCTTTTGCAATTACCTTTCCTGTTTTTTTGACAAACAAATCCACTGGTTCATTTTTTTTCCAGAAAATCATTAAGTTTTGTATTGTGTTTCTAACAACACTAAAACTATGTAGTTAATCAAATTGTGTAATTAAATTATGGGACACTAATATAAAGTCGTCAAGTAAAAAAATATTTTTTCCCCATTTACTTAACTTTTATAACTTTTTTTGACATAATATATATATGAAAAAACTTCTTAAGCAATATTATGGATACAAAGATTTCCGTCCTGGGCAAAAAGAAATAATTGAATCAATTTTAAATGATAATGACACTCTTGCAATTATGCCAACAGGCGGAGGAAAATCACTTTGTTATCAAATTCCAAGTTTAATTTTTTCGGGACTAACAGTTGTTATTTCACCTTTAATTGCTTTGATGGAAGACCAAGTTAAAAGTTTAGATTCAGTTGGAATTCCTTCACTTTTTTTAAATTCTTCACTTGAATGGGAAGAATATACCTACAATATGAGTCAAATCCGTAGTGGAAAAATCAAACTTTTATATTGCGCACCAGAAACTTTAGTTACAGAACGCATACAAAATCTCTTGGCACAAGTTGAAGTTTCTTGTATCACAATTGATGAAGCACACTGTATTTCAGAATGGGGACACGATTTTAGACCAGAATATCGTAGAATTTCAGAAATACGACAACTTTTTCCAAAAGCAGTTTGCCTCGCATTAACAGCAACTGCAACAGAAACAGTTAGAAAAGACATAAAAAAAACATTAAAGCTTGGACAAAATAAAGATTACAAAGAATTTATTTCAAGTTTTAACAGACCGAATATTTATCTTGATGTAATTTCAAAATCAGGAAGCACAAATTCAAAACTTAATGGAATAAAATTATCTCGTGCAGATGAAATTACTTTAGACTTTATCAAATCTCACCAAAAAGAAAGTGGAATTATTTATTGCTTTTCTAGAAAAAAAGTTGATGAACTTACAACACTTTTACAAAGTCAAGGATATTCAGCACTTCCCTATCACGCAGGATTAAATGATACAACTCGTAGCCAAAATCAATCAGATTTTATTAAGGATAATGTAAAAATCATTGTTGCAACTTTAGCATTTGGAATGGGAATAAATAAACCCAATGTTAGATATGTAATTCACTACGATTTGCCAAAATCAATTGAACAATATTACCAAGAAATCGGAAGAGCTGGACGAGACGGATTACAGTCAACTGCACTATTGCTTTACAGTTATGGTGATACAAAAAAACTCAGTTATTTTATAGAAGAAAAAGCAGAAAAAGAGCGAAAAATTGCAGAAGAACACTTAAAAAAGATGGTTCAGTATGCAGAAACTACAACTTGCAAACGAGAATTTTTGTTAAATCACTTTGGAGAATCATTAAAGAAAGACACAAACACAACTGAAGAAAATTGCTGTTCTTCCTGCGAAAATAAAGATTCACTTTTAACAGATGTAACAATTCCTTGCCAAAAATTGATGTCTGCAATTTTAAGAACAAAAGAAAAGTTTGGCGCGCATTATGTAATTGATGTTTTACTTGGCTCTAAACAAAAAAAGATTTTAGATTATCAACATGATACACTTTCGGTTTACGGAATCGGAACAGAATATTCAAAAACAGATTGGCTAAATATCACAAATCTTCTTATCGCAGAAAAATATATTCTAAAATCAGAAGATTACAATGTACTTTCACTTACTGAATTTGCAAAAATTGCACTTTCACAGCGCAAAAAGATTTTCTTGCCATTTACACCAACAGGAAAAACCGGAAAGCCAGATTCAAATTTATTAACTAATCTACAGAAAAAATCTAAAGTTCAATTTTCTGATAAAGAAGTTAAATTACAAGAAGCACTTAAAACACTTAGAAAAAAACTTGCAGAAGAATACAATGTTCCTCCATACATTATTTTTGGAGATAAAACCTTAGAACAATTAGTTTACGAAAAACCATTATCAGATTTTGAACTAGAAAATGTCTATGGACTTGCTGCAAAAAAAATTGAGCGATATGGAGAACAAATAATCAAAGTAATTGAAGAAAATATATAGAAAAAAACTTTAATTTATGATATAAAATTTTATACTTTTTTTATAGAGGGAAATTTTTATGGAATTACCTAATAAAAGACCAGATGACATGGCTAGAATTACAACCATTGAATTGGCCAACAAATTTATTGAGGAACAAGTTGCCTTAGTTCGTGAACAAGTAAAAGACAAAAAAGTTTTACTTGCTCTTTCAGGTGGAGTTGATAGTTCTGTAGTTGCAGCACTTTTGATTAAAGCAATCGGAAAACAACTCGTTTGTGTTCATGTAAATCACGGATTGATGAGAAAAGGTGAAAGCGAAGAAGTTGTTGAAGTTTTTGGAAAACAACTTGATGCAAACCTTATTTATATTGATGCAACAGATAGATTTTTAGATTTATTGAAAGATGTTGCAGAACCAGAAAAAAAACGCAAAATCATTGGTGGCGAATTTATCAAAGTTTTTGATGAAGAAGCTTCTAAATTAGAAGGAATTTCTTTCTTAGCACAAGGAACAATCTATCCAGATATTATCGAAAGTGATGGTGTAAAAGCTCATCACAATGTTGGTGGTCTTCCAGAAGATATGCAATTTGAACTTGTAGAACCAGTTCGTCTTCTTTACAAAGATGAAGTTCGTGTTGTAGGAGAAGCATTAGGGCTTCCACACGGAATGGTTTACAGACAACCTTTCCCAGGACCTGGACTTGGAGTTCGCTGTCTTGGAGCAATTACTCGCGACAGATTAAACGCATTAAGAGAAGCAGACGCAATTTTAAGAGAAGAATTTGACAAAGCAGGTCTTGCTGGAAAAGTTTGGCAGTATTTTATTTCTGTGCCAGATTTCAAAAGCGTTGGTGTTCGTGACGGAAAAAGATACGAAGGTTGGCCTGCAATCATGAGAGCTGTAAACACAACAGACGCAATGACTGCAACAATCGAAGAAATCCCTTACGAAATTTTACACAAAATTACAGCAAGAATCACAACTGAAGTTGAAGGAATTAACCGCGTTGTATACGATTTAACTCCAAAACCAGTTGGAACAATTGAATGGGAATAATTCATTGAAAGGCATCCATGCCTTTCAATGAATGACAAGTTTTTACTTTGTAAAAACTTGCAGAATAATGTGTATATAAAATATTTATAGGAGGCATCCGTGCCTCCTTATTTTTTTTGGCATCCATGCCGAATTTTACAACCGAGTTTTACAGTATGACGGTGGCATCATTGACTTGCAAGTGTAAAAGCTTAAAGATACATTCAATGACAATACCGAATGGTTTGGACTTGAGGAAGAATAAGAACACACCCGCTCCCGCCGCGAATAACACTTGAAGTCTGCAAGTAACCCCCTTATAATGATTGTAGGAACAGTTAGACAAACTTGAATTTGTAGGTGTGCTAAATGCGGATATTTTTGTCCGTCTTTTTCTATTGACAAAGAAAAGGTAATGTATTACCTTAAATAAAGTAATGTATTACCTATTGAAGGGCGTAATGAATTTAAAGGAAGTAATTAGAAGCGATAAAGTGAATTTTACAGGCATTGAATCATCATATTTTCTGTTAGGATTGCTAAGTGCCTTTGAGAACAGATTTCAGGCAATGGCGGACAGTGCTATAAAAGAAATTAGTTGGAAACAGTTTTTTGCAATCATATGTATCAACTTGTGCAAATCTCCTCCTACAGTTAAGGAGTTAGCGGAAATTATGGGTAGCTCTCATCAGAATGTGAAACAGATACTGTTGAAACTGGAGAAGAAGGGGTTTATAAGTATTTCTGTGGATGAACAGGATAAGAGAAAGCAACGTATTGAACTTACGCCATATTGCGAGGAGTTTTGTGAGAAAAACGATGAAATGAGTATGGCGCTTTTGAAGAAAATGTTTGAAGGAGTGTCTGAGGAGCAGTTACAGATTACTATACAGACTATTGTGCAGATTGAGGATAATTTAAAATTGATTTAAGGAGAAGAAGAGATGAAGGCTTTGATAATTTATAAAAGTAAAACAGGGTTTACAAAATGGTATGCAGAATTCATTGCGAAAGAAGTAGATGGCAATCTGATGGATTTTAAGGAAGTTACAGCTGAAATAATGTCTGGATATGATGTGGTTGTTTATGGTGGCGGGTTGTATGCAGGAATGATAAATGGATATAAAAAAGCGAAAGAGATGTTTGAAAAGAGTTCAGCGAACAGGTTTATTCTGTTTGCAACAGGTGGAACGCCTAATGAAGCCACAAAGGATATTGAGGAGGTTTGGAAGAACAATCTGTCAGCAGAAGAATTGCAAGCTATCCCTCATTTTTATATGCAAAGTGGAATCTGTTATGAAAAAATGTCCTTTTTGAATAGGACAATAATGAAAATGATGTCTAGAGTACTGGATAAAAAGAAGAATAAGGATAGCGCAGAAGAAGATTTTGCACAGGCAATAAAAAGTTCCTATGATATTACTTCCAGTGAATATGCAAAACCACTTATTGAGTGCTTATTAGAAGGATAGTGGATAGTATGAAGAAAGTAATTAAGGTAGTTGCTGTGTTTTTGAGTATAGTTCTTATAGGAGTAATTGGATTCAAAATTTGGAGTACAAGGCTTGTTAAGGAAGCTATGAAACTTGAGGACGTTTCCATAGATGTATCTAAAGTAGAAGATGGAATTTATGACGGACATAGCGAACTTGGACCGGTTATTGTAGATGTAAAAGTGACAGTAAAGAAAGGTAAAATAATAGAAGTTGAGATTGTAAATCATCAAAATGGTCTGGGACAGTCGGCAAATGCAATTGTTAACGAGATGTTAGATAAAAATACATATGAAGTAGACGCGATTAGTGGTGCAACAGTTTCTAGTGAAGTGATTATAAATGCGGTTAATGATGCACTACTGAAGGGGTTACGGTAAACCAGTATGACAAAAGTGAGGAAAAATAAAATGTATGTTGCAATTGGAATATTGTTAGTTATTGTTGGTG